>JBDTVX010000008.1:0-31970 GCA_040007015.1 Ferruginibacter sp.
GCTCTTCAATTAATATTTATTTATTTCATTTTCATATTTTTATATAATTCCTTTTTTGCTTTTTCATCCACAGGTCCACAGGTTTTACCTGTGGTTATTCACATTCGACCCCTTCGGGGTCTTAAATGGTTGGCTGCGTTACGAAACGAAGACTATTCCTGCAAATACCTCATATTGCATATTTCCATTTTCGCATTTTTCCATTTCACATTTTTTTTTGGCTTTACTCGGTTCTCAAACTCTTCACCGGTTTAGCTATTGCCGCCTTTATTGCCTGGAAACTTACTGTTAGCAACGCGATCAATATCGAAGCTGCTCCGCCTGCAATGAATATCCACCAGCTCATATCAATTCTATAAGGATAATCCTGCAGCCATTGGTGCATGAAATACCCCGCAACAGGAGCGGCAATTACAAATGCAATTGAAATAAGCATGACAAACTCTTTTGAAAAAAGATAAACAATATTTCCAGCGGTAGCGCCCAATACTTTACGGATACCCACTTCTTTGATGCGCTGCACCGCAATGAAAGACGCCAACCCATACAATCCAAGACAGCTAAGGAATATAGCGATCGCTGCAAATATTTTATACAACTGCGCCAACTGGTTTTCCTGTTTATAAAAACTCTCTAATTTTTCGTCGAGGAACTTGTATTCGAACACATAGTCCGGGAATACCTGGTTCCATGCTTTCTCAATTGAATGCATTTCGGATGCAATATCGGCTGCCGATAGTTTGATCGCAGTTTCACTATAAGCTTTTTTCCTGGTCGTTACCAGTAGCGGCGCAATATAGGTTCTGAACGACCGATTATTAAAATCTTTTATCACCCCCACGATCGGCCCCTTGAGCTGCCCTCCCCAAATACTCATTTCTTTATTCAATGCATCGTGCGGATCATTAATGCCTAGTTTTTTTAGCAGTGTTTCATTCACAAGAAATTCTTTCGCCGTATCGGACGGCGTTAAGTTTCTGCCAGCAGCCAACGACAATTTATAGGTGGGCAAATACTGATCATCAACCGATTTATTGATGGCGTAAATACCGGCGCTTTTAGCATCCTGATTGAATAAGAATTGTGTCCAGTCATCATTATTATCCTCCACCGGGGTATTGGAACTAAAGCTCACTCCCTGTATACCGCTGATACCGGTTAATTGCTTTTTCAAATAATCCAGTTTACTGAGAGCTGTACTATCCGTAGGGAATGGAATATTTACAACTGCCTCCTTCTCAAAACCCAACGGCTGTTTATCAAAATAATCCATTTGCCTTACGATGACCAGCGTACCTATGATCAATGCCTGTGCAATGATGAATTGAAAAACCACCAACCCTCTTCTCAATGAAATACCTTTTACATTGACGCTTGAAATTTTGCTTTTTAGTGCACTGATCGGGTTGAACCGCGAGAGGATGACGGATGGATAAATACCTGCCAGTGCTGTTATAATTATTGTTATTGAAATAAGGAACCAGATTACAGCTACACTTTTAATAGCCTCGATCGAAAGGGAGAGCGCAAGTATCTTATTCACAAATGGCAATGCAATACCTGCGGTAATTACAGCCAGTACAAGAGCGGTTAACACGATCAAAAAAGTTTCCGCCAGGAATTGGAAAGCCAATTGCATTTTATTACTTCCCAGCACTTTTCTTACACCCACTTCTTTTGCGCGATGAACTGATTGTGCGGTGGATAAATTAATAAAATTAACACAGGCAATCAATAATATAAATGCGGCGATCAGCCATAACACATTGATGAGTTGATGGCTGATGGTGCTGCGACCGTAGTTGCCGGCTTTTGTGTCAAAATGGACATCGCTCAATGATTGAATAATATGGCTGTCCAGGTTGTCGGGCGACTTAACCTTCTTTACATAGGTCCGTAGTTGCCTGTTAAAGTTAGTGGACGACAACCTGGGCGGCAACAGAACATAACAGCCAAAACTGGAACCCGTATTATCCCAATCGGTTGATTTGGCAAAATCGCCTGTAAAGCCCGTACCATAGGCAATCACCACTTTTAATTGAAAGTCTGTATTGGGAGGAACGGTTGCAAGTATACCACTTACCTTCAGTGTTTTGGTATTATTCAAACGTATACTTTTACCGATGGCTGTTTTCCAGTCGCCAAAATATTTTTCCGCGGTTTCTTTGGTGAGCAAGGCATTGTCAGGATCTTTTAACGAAGTGTAGGAACCGGCCAACAGGGGAAAATCAAATATGCTAAAAAAAGATGGTTCAGTAAAGAATACCCCTTTTTCTTCCTTGAATTTTTTTGATGATTCGCCATTATCACCTGGCACTAAAAGCTGATCATTGTAATCAGCATATACAGGTGCGATTTTTTCAATTTCCGGAAATTCGGATTTTAATCCTCTGGGCAGCGCCGTTGGAACACCACGCCCATAAAAAACGTCTTTTGAATCCGAATGATGATACTCGGTGAGTACACGATAAATACGATCTTTCTTTACATGGAATTCATCAAAGTCCGAATGAAACCGGATGATGATAAATATCACCAGGCAAACAGCAATACCTGTTGCAAGCCCGGCAATATTGATAAAGGCATAACTTCTGTTGCGGGTTAAATTTCTGAATGCGGTTTTAAAATAATTTTTTATCATAAAATAGATATTTTGATGCCTGATTTTTTTATGCCTCGTTTTATACTCTCCCCTAAAGGAGGGCTATTCAAATAGTTTATTCTTTCTTAATTACTACTTTAGATGATAGGGGTTTACTCCGTTCTCAAACTTTTTACCGGGTTGGCAATGGCCGCTTTAACAGATTCGTAGCTAACCGTCAGCCACGCAATAAGCAAGGATGTACCCGATGCCACCAGGAAAATAATCCAACTGATATTAATGCGGAAAGCGAAATTATTCAGCCAGCTATTGATCGCAAACCACGATAGGGGGATAGCGATCACTATAGCGATCATGATCAGCTTTGTAAAATTGCCCGACAATAAATAAACAATATTGAATACGGATGCCCCCAATACTTTTCGAACACCAATTTCCTTTATGCGCTGTTCGGCCATAAAGGCGGATAACCCATACAGGCCTAAGCAGGAAATAAAAATGGCCAGAACAGCAAATAAGTTAAATATGCTTCCCATTTGTTGCGAGCTGCGATAGAGATTATCGAGGTCTTTATCAAGAAAATTATAAGCGAACGGGTAAGATGGATTGAGTTCGCTGTTGATCTTTTCCATTGCCTTTATTGTTGCTTCTGTATTGCCGGGTTGTGTACGCACCATTACAATGCCTCCCCACCTGTTGAGCCGCAATACCAGCGGTTCAATGGTGTATTGAAGGGATTTGAAATTAAAATCTTTTACAACGCCGATAATAGTCCCCTTAGTACCACTAAAGGACAGGCTTTTTCCTACTGCATTTTTTACATTCATCCCCATCACCCGGAGGGCCTTTTCATTGACGACATAATTCGAGCTATCGCCTTTAAATGCGGTAGAAAAACCACGGCCATTCAGCATTTTCATCTTAAAAACATCAATAAAATTTTCATCAACATCGATAGAAGGAATAACAATTTGAGAATTGGGGTCTTTTCCTTCCCACAACACATCTATTGTGCCTGTAATGAGATTGGTTGGCAGGTCTGAAATAACCGAGAAATTACTGGTAAGCGGATTCTGTTGCAATTCAGTTTTTAACGCCGGCTGCTTACCCCACATATCTCCTGTCATAGGCATGTACAGCAGGTTTGATTTTTCAAAGCCCAGGTTCTTGTTTTTTATAAAATTCAGTTGTTTGTAAACAACAGCCGTACCTACAAGCAGCATGATAGATACCACGAACTGGATAATCACCAATCCATTCCTGAATAGAAGATTACCACCATGCAGGCTCATCCGGCCTTTCAAAACTTTTATTGGTTTAAAGCCAGACAGGAACAGCGCGGGGTAACTACCCGAAAGTATGCCAGTTATAAATGCAATCAAAAAAAGGCCTGCCGATATTTTTCCATCCAGTAAATGAAAGGCAAGTTTTTTTTCTGCCAACTGGTTAAACGCCGGCAAAAACACCCATACAATACCAATAGCAATTAATAAAGAAATGAAAGAAATGATTAAGGATTCTCCCAGGAATTGTGCTATAAGCTGGTACCGCCCCGCCCCCACTACTTTTCGTAACCCTACTTCCTTTGCCCTTCGGGCCGAACGTGCGGTAGCCAGGTTCATAAAGTTGATGCATGCAACGGCAATGATAAAAAGCGCGACGATAAAAAAAATATTTACATATTGAAAATTACCATGGCCGGGCACGTCTATTTGCAAATTGGAATGCAAATGAATGGCTGTTAAAGGCTGCAACTGAAAGTCAATCTTCATTTCAGGGTCATGTGTTTTGTAGACCTGTTTGATGCGCAGGCAAAACTTTGACAAAGCGGCAGCAGAAGAAGGGATGTTTTTATCGAGTTGGATATAGGTGTAAAAATTAAAATTCCCCCAAACTTTGTTCTTTAAATCATCGTTCTCATTTGCTATAGATGAGATAGGTAAAATAAAATCGAACTGAAGATGTGAATTAGAAGGAACATTGGCCAGTATACCGGTAACGACACAATTAGCTCTGTTATCTTTCCGTATGATCTTGCCCAATGCTTCTCCCGCGCCAAAATATTTCTTTGCCATGTCTTCTGTGATCAATATCGCATCGGGCCTTTGCATGGCGTTTTTGGGGTTTCCCTTTACTAACGGAAAACTAAATACCTGCAGGAAATTTGAATCCGCAAAGAATCCGCGTTTTTCTTCAAACTTCCGGCTACCCACTTCCAACAGGTTGGTGGAAGGTTTGCTCAGGCGCACAGTAGCTTTAATTTCCGGCAGCTCATTTTGCAGGCCCTCAGCCATACCTGCGGGGCTCACCGCTGCTTTGAAGTCGCCCGCATTACAGGTAAGGCGGTAAAGCTGGTTGGCATTTGCATGAAACCGGTCAAAACTCAACTCATCGTTTACCCACAAAAGGATAAGGATAGTACACGCCATACCAATTGCCAGGCCCGCTATATTCAATATTGAATAGGCTTTGTGATGTATTAAATTTCTGAGCGCTATTTTGAAATAATTTTTAAGCATAAAATAAATATTTCTGATGTATGATTTGTAACCCCATCCCGCCAGTTAGGGGGGCGTTATTCGAATAGTTTACGCTTTCTTAATTACCCCTTTAGGGGATAGGGGGTTTATTCCGTTCGCAAACTTTTCACCGGGTTTGCTACGGCTGCTTTTATTGCCTGGAAGCTTACGGTGAACAATGCAATTAGTATGGCTGTCACACCTGCTGATACAAATACCCACCAACTGATATTTACCCTGTAATAATAACTTTCCAGCCATTTGCCGGTGGCCCACCAGGCCACAGGCGACGCGATCAGTATCGCAATTACAACAAGCTTTACAAAATCCCCCGAAAGCAGCGCTGCGATATTTGTAACGGAAGCGCCTAATATTTTCCTTACACCAATCTCCTTGATCCTGCTCTCTGCCATATAAGTTGCAAGGCCAAACAAACCAAGACAGGAAATAAAAATGGTAAGTGCGGCAAAGAGTGATGCAAGCTGGCTGGTAAGCTTTTCATCATTGAACTTTTGTGCATACTCTTCATCTGTAAAATGAAAATCGAAAGGATAAACCGGATTGTATTTTTTGAATATCTGTTCTGCCTTTACCAGGTTTTGCGCAGTGGTATTTTTCCCGTTCATTTTTATGTAGATAACATTCCCCCCATACCTGGGACCCTTTACCATAAATGGTTTTATCGGCTCGTATGGCGATTCCAGGATAAAATCCTTTGTAACACCTACTACGTGCCAGTTAATAGGGTCATCAAATATGAGCTGGCCAACAGGATCTTTGAAACCCATTGCTTTTACTGCGGATTCGCTTATGAGGCAGGCAGTGGAATCTGTTGGAAATTTCTTTACGTCAATATCCCTTCCCTGCACCAGTTGCATGCCGGCGGTTTTTACAAGATCCCCATCCTCGGTATACCGGTTGATCTGTATTTTGGTATCCGGATCTTTACCCTGCCAGTTCATGCTAATGCCGGAACTCCAGTTTTGTGTTAGCGGCGCCTGCGTTTTGCTTACTGAAGTGGCAACACCTGCATTGAGCAATTCATCTTTAATGATGGAATAATTTTTATAAATATCTCCCTGTATAAAAACATAGCCGAGATTGTTTTTGTCGTATCCCGTTTTTCTTTCCTGAGCAAATTTTATTTGCTGCTCAACAACAATAGTGCAAATGATAAGCGCTATGGCAAATGTAAATTGAAGCACCACCAGCACTTTACGTGGCGTTACCAATGCATTCACTTTTTTAAATGCACCTTTTAAAACAAATACGGGTTTAAAAGAGGATAAAAAGAACGCCGGGTAACTGCCCGCAAGTATGCCTGTAAATAAAATAAATCCAATGCCGGCCAGCCAAAAATAAATATTACCGTAACGAATAAATAATTGCTTTTGCACAAGCTGGTTAAATGCAGGTAAACATAGTTGAACGATTATGATTGCAAGGATGCCTGCAATAAATGCGATAAAAACTGATTCTGCAAGAAATTGTATTACCAGCGATTGTTTCCCTGCACCGGCAACTTTTCGAATGCCTACTTCCCTGGCTCTTTTTTCACTTCTTGCGGTAGATAAATTCATAAAATTGATGCAGGCGATCAGTAAAATAAATGCGGCAATAAGGCCGAATATTTTTACCCTTTCTATGAGGCCGCCAACAGGTTTGCCATTATCAAAACTGGAATACAATCTTAATTTATTCAAAGGATACAGGAACTGCGTTGTTTTTGCCCGTCCGCCTGAATGTTGCACAATAACATCCTTCATTTTTGCATTCGTTGCGTCAAAAGAGGTATTTGGCTTCAGCGATACATAAGTTCTTATGGAAACATCTGTCCAGTCGCTGTCGATATATTTTTTCATGGTCTTATGCTCATAAGACAACAGGTATTCAAAATTGAACTGCGTATTGTTTGGAAGATCTTTTAGAATGCCTGACACTTTATAATTCTCATCATTCTCAACTTTTATAATTTTCCCTACCGGGTCGTCATCCCCGAAAATCTTTTTTGCAAGTCGTTCCGTAAGCACAATCGACAGGGGATCGCTTAATACTGTTTTTGTATCACCTTTCACCAATGGAAAACTAAACATGCTGGTAAAATCAGGATCAACGAGATTTCCTTTTGCCTTCAGGGTTTTATCGCCAACCGTTAAAAGATATTCCTCGCCCCAGCTGATGCGTGAAACCTGTTCCAATTCGGGGACATCATTTTTCAAAACAGGTGCCATTATTTCCGGGGTAGGTACGCCGGACTCTATTTTACCGCCAACAATATTATTGCCATAAACCTCATATATACGATCTCCATTTGCATGGAAGCGATCATAGCTCAATTCATTTTGTATCCACAATAAAATAAGTACAGCGCTTGCCATACCGATGGCCAGGCCGCTGATATTAATAATGGAAAACCCTTGGCTGCGGCGAAGGTTCCTGAAGGCGATTTTGAAATAATTTTTAAGCATAGATTTGATTTTTACCTCACCCCAACCCCCCTCCCGAAAAAAGATCGGGATATTCAACAAAAGAGAGGGAGCGCGCGGGTTGGTAGTTCAATGATGTAAAGTTTAACTTCTAAATCGCTATTTTAAATTAATCAATGATTAGTAATCAGTAATGAATGACGAGTAGTTCGGAAGCTTATTGCTCATTAATGATCACTCATTTTTCAAGCTCTTTACCGGGTTTGCCATTGCTGCTTTTATTGCCTGGAAGCTAATAGTGACCAGCGCAATAGCAATAGCTGCAAAACCCGCTAATGCGAATACCATCCAGCTAATATTGGTTTTGTAAGCAAAGTCCAGCAACCATTTATTCATTGCCCACCATGCAATGGGCGAAGCAATAACAAAAGCTAGAGCCACCAGCAGTAAAAAATCTTTTGACAATAAAGTCACGATACGGGAAACTGAAGCGCCTACTACTTTGCGTATGCCAATCTCTTTGGTGCGTTGCTCAGCCATAAACATCGATAGTCCGAATAAACCCATGCAAGAAATAAAGATGGCAATGAGAGCAAATGAATAGGCAAGTTTTCCCACGATCAACTCACTGTGATATTGCCTGTTCAGATTATCGTCTACAAACACATAGTCGAAAGGATATTTTGGATTAAATTTTTTGCAGATCTTTTCTATTGTAGCAAGTGTTTGTTTTGTCTTTCCCGGTAATGTCCGTATGATAGCGACTCCTTCTTCAGGCGCAGGAGTAAGATTTATAAATGCGGGGGCAATGGATGCGTGCAGCGACAAAAAATGATAATCCTTTACCAACCCGATTATCTTTCCTTTCATGTTGCCATGAGAAAATGAAGCACCAACGGGGTTTTTCATTTTCATGTATTTGGCCGCTGCTTCATTTATAATAAAATTAGATGAATCAGTAGGGAAGGATCGGGAAAAATCGCGGCCGTCGATCAGGTCTATCTTCATTGTCTTTAAAAAATCGTATCCTACCTCTACCTGCGCGAAGAGTGTTTTATCTTTAGGATCCTTTCCTTCCCAGGTCATACCGGGCGACCACCAGCCTACATTAGTGGGCTCTGTACCGCAAAAGGAAATACTTTCCATATGGCCGGATGCGAGCGCCTCATTTTTAAAGTTTTCATAGTGCTTTACCAGGTCGCCTTCTACAGGAACGTAAATAAGATTGGAATGATCAAGCCCCAGGTTTTTTGTTTGCACATAATTCATTTGTTTATAAACAACAACGGTACAAACGATTAAAACGATGGACAATGTGAATTGAAAAACAACCAATCCCTTGCGAAAAAAACGGTCGCTGCTTTTGAATTTTAACGCGCCTTTCAATACCGTCACAGGATTTAAAGAAGACAGGAATAACGCCGGGTAGCTGCCCGCAATAAACCCGGTAATGACGGTAAGCAATACCAGGCTAATAACAAAAGCAGGATCATTAAAATGAATGGATAAATGTTTTTCTATAAGCTGGTTGAATAATGGCAACAGCAGGAATACCAATAATATTGCGATGATCACTGCAAGAAATGTTGTAATGATCGCCTCCAGTAAAAACTGCCTGAACAATAAACCTTTCATTGCTCCCACTACTTTTCTAATCCCTACTTCCTTTGCCCGCTTTATTGAACGCGCCGTGGCAAGATTCATAAAGTTGATACAGGCAATCAGCAAAATAAAAATGGCGATAATGGAGAATAGGTGTACATATTCAATACGCCCCCCGTCGGGAATACCATTTGTAAAATGTCCATAAAGCCACCTGTCCCGGAACAATTGCAAAGAAACAACCTTGTCGTAGATATCTTTATCCTGTTTTACCAGGAAGTCTTTCAATTTAGTATTTACATTTGCAATGGAAGCATCTTTGCGCAGCAACACGTAAGTGGCGGGGCCGTAATGGTTCCAACCATCGATCATCCAATGATTGTCTTCAAGGCCATGCCGGATGGGCATTAAAAAATCAAATTTCAAAGTTGAATTTTCAGGTACATCCGCAACTACGCCTGTTACAATATAATCTCTTTTGTCGCCGATACGGATCACCTTCCCCATTGGATCCTGTTTCCCAAAATAGTTGTTGGCCAGTTTTTGAGAGATCACGATATTATCCGGCGATGATAAAGCCGTTCCTGCATTTCCCTTTGACAATGCAAAGCTGAACATCTCCGTAAAATCAGCGCCTACATAACGGCCCTTTTCTTTACCGGTCTTCCCTCCCACGGTAAATAAATAATCTCCTTCCCATATTACCGTTGCAGCGCCTGCAATTTCAGGAATTTGTTTTTTTAATGCATCTGCCAATAGTGCCGACGTGTTATCGTTACTGCCGGTTATAGCGCCGTTTTTATCTTTGTCACTTATGATTACCTGGTAAAGCCGGTCGCTGTTCGCATGAAAATTATTGTAGCTGTGTTCATCCTGTACCCACAAATAAATTAAAAGACTGCACGTAATGCCAAGGCCTAATCCAAGGATGTTGATGAATGAGAAAGCCTTATTTCTCATCATATTGCGAAGCGCTGTTTTAAAATAATTTTTTAGCATAAAATTTTTAGTTGATGTGAACTTCCCCCGCCCTCACTCCCGAAAAAATCGGGATCTCCGACAAAAGAGAGGGAGCCGGACCCTGATGATTCAAAGCACTTTTATTATTCGACAACCTGTGCTCCCTGTTTCACAGTTTTGTTCTTCTTCATTTTCACATTTTCACATTTTCGAATTTTCAGATTTGCATTTTTATTCACTAGCATATTAGCACATTATCAAATTAGCATATTGCCTTACTCCGTTCTCAAACTCTTCACCGGGTTTGCAACCGCTGCTTTTATTGCCTGGAAACTTACCGTTATCAATGATACAAACACAGATAATATACCTGCCATCGCAAACACCCACCATTGCATATCAACACGATAAGTATAACCCTGCAGCCATGAGTTCATCGCATACCATGCAACAGGTGATGCAAGGATGATAGATATCACTACCAATGCAAGGAACTCTTTTGACAATAGCGCCGTGATATTAAAAACGGATGCGCCCAATACTTTTCTCACACCAATTTCCTTTATCCTGTTTTCAGCCATGTAGGTTGCAAGTCCAAACAAACCCAGGCAGGATATAAAAATCGTAAGGCCGGCGAATAAAGCGGTGAGTGTGGCAATGCGCTGCGTATCATCAAACTTTTTTGCATAATCTTCATCTACAAAATGATATTCAAAAGGATATTGCGGATTATATTTTTTGAAAAGCTGCGTCAAAGCTGTTAAAGACTGCGCAGTGCTTTTGGCGGCAGAAAGCCTGATGGTGATCACATTATAACCGGTTTTGATACCTTCTATGATCATCGGCTTTGCAGCATCATAGGGAGAACCTAATAAAAAATCTTTTACGACCCCAATTATATGAAACGTGATATCGCCATCTTTAACCTGTTGGCCCAACGGGTCTTTAAAGCCCATCACTTTACTTGCAGACTCGTTTATCAGCATGGCAGTTGAATCGGTTGGGAAATTTACAAGGTCCATATCGCGGCCGCTTATTAATTTTAACCCACCCGTTTTTACAAGGCCCTCATCCTCGCTATACCTGTCAAAATCTGTTTGGTCATTTTTATCTTTTCCCTGCCATTCGATTCCCCAGGTATCACTAATCCCCGAACTAAGCGGGGATGCTGTTTTTGATACAGACGATGCAATGCCCGATGAGAGCAATTCATTTTTGAGCAATGCATAATTTTTATGGAGATCGCCTGTTACCCAATGATACACAACTTTATCCCTGTTATATCCTGCGTCACGGTTTTGTGCATATTTTATCTGCTGCGTTACCATCAATGTGCAAATTATTAATATGATGGCAAAGCTGAACTGTAGTACCACCAATACTTTCCGGGGCTTGATCGCAGCGTGTACTTTTTTGAATGTACCCTTTAAAACTGCAGCAGGTTTAAAAGATGATAAAAAGAAAGCCGGGTAACTGCCTGCAATGATGCCTGTTAACAACACAAATAAAATTGCCGCGGCCCAAAAATAAACACTACCGTAAGGCATAGAAAGTTGCTTATTTACCAGTTTGTCAAATGACGGCAAAGAGATTTGAACCAGTAGCAATGCAAACAACCCCGAAATAATTGCTATCATTAATGACTCTCCGATGAACTGGCCAATCAACGAACTTTTATTTGCACCGGCCACTTTTCGTATGCCTACTTCTTTGGCGCGCTTTTCACTGCGGGCGGTACTCAGGTTCATAAAATTAATACAGGCAATCATTAATATGAATGCCGCAATGATACCAAAGAGACGGACGGTTTCAATGCGGCCACCTGAAATCTTTCCATTTTCAAAATTTGAGTAGAGATGTATTTTAGTGAGCGGGTGAAGAAAAATTTCTTCTTTCACTTCCCCGTTGGAATGGCGCTGTGAAACATTCTTAATTTTGGCGCCTGCCAGTGCCATGTTGGCGTTGGGCTTTAATTGTACAAAAGTTTGCAGGGAATTATTGCCCCAATAATCATCATCACCTCCACTCTTTATTAAATATGCATAAGGTAAAATAAATTCAAAATCAAAAGAACTATTGGTAGGCAGGTCTTTTAAAATACCCGTCACGGTAAAATTATCCTGGTCAATCGTTATCACTTTATTCATTGCATCCGTTGTGCCGAACATCTTCTTCGACATCTTCTCGGTAATAACGATCGAGTATACGCTATTCAGTGCGTTTTTCGCTTTGCCCTGCACCAAAGGAAAACTAAACATTGACAAAAAAGACGGATCGGTTATTATTGCCGATGTAGATACTTTTTGCTCTCCCGCTTTCGTTACGTACCAGCGGGAATATATCCTTGCAACATCGGCCACTTCCGGGTACTCCTGTTTTAAAGTGGGGCCAAGAATTTTTGGTGTATTATCCCAGCACTGAAGTTTGCCGCTAAAGGTACCACGGTTCCATACTTCATATAAATTATCCTTGTTTGCATGAAACCGGTCGTAACTAATTTCATTGTACATCCACAATAAGATCAGGATCGCGCTTGCCATACCAATTGCAAGTCCGCTGATATTGATGACTGAAAACGCCTTATTGCGCAACAGGTTTCGGAAAGCGACTTTTAAAATGTTTTTTATCATAAATGATTTTTTTTCATTTTATTTTTTTTGTCTTATTTTTTTGTGCAGGCATTTGCTTTTTAATGAAGTATCGGGTTATCAATCAGTTCATTTTTGCCCCCGGCCGCTAAAGGGGAGGTCTGCGACCAGCCGGTTTTTTTCATAAATCGCTCTAACTTGCAAAGGGCAAACGCATTTTCACATTTTCAAATTTCACATTTGTATTTTCTTTATTAGCACATTGCGTTACTCCGTCCGCAAACTCTTCACCGGGTTCATTAAAGCCGCTTTTACAGAATGATAACCGACCGTACATAACGCGATCAACACAGTTACCAATGCTGTGGCCACAAACACATATACCTTTACCGGTATGCGAAAAGCAAAATCCTGCAGCCATTTGTTGCCGGCCCACCATGCCAGCGGAACTGCAATAAGAATTGCAAGGCCCACCAACTGTAAAAAATTTCTGGATACGAGCAATGTGATACTGCTTAGGTTTGCCCCTAGCACCCTTCTTATCCCTATTTCTTTTGTACGCTGCACGGTTGTAAATGCCGCAAGGCCAAATAAACCAAGGCATGCCAATACAATCGCAATACCTGCTGCTACACTGAACAATACCGAAGTACGCTGTTCTGCGAGATATAATTTATTGTAATCATCCTCCAGGAAATGATAATTGAATGGAATGTCGGTCACACGCTGTTTCCAGACCATTTCCAGCCGACCGAGCGTTGCCTGCATATCGTTGCCATTGATACGCACCATAAAATCACGAGAATAATCACGGCCAAGAAAAATCAATAGCGGGCCCACGGGATCGTGCAGGCTACTGAAATTAAAATCTTTCACCACACCTACTACCGGGCCGGTTACACCTTTTTCAATTGTTCTGCCAATTGCCTGTTGTGGTGTCCATCCAATTTTTTTTGCCAGTGTTTCATTGATGAGATATGGCTGATGAAAGTTGGCACCTTTATTTGAGGTATCCATTACAGCAAAATCTGATTGCTGAAAATCACGCCCGGAAATCAATTGCATCTTCATGGTTTTGATAAAGTCAAGATCAACCGGCATGGCATTTAACGATACATCATGTTTTCCTTTTTCGTCTGTTGCCGTAATACCATCACCCCATTCCACGTACTCCGGTGTTTCATAAGAAGCAGTAACGGCTTCTACACCTGGCGTCCGTGCAAGAGCATCTTTTATATTTTTAAAATCCCTCAACATATTACCACCGATTGGAAGTACAACGATATGGTCTTTGTCGTAGCCCAGGTTTTTCGTTTGCATATAATGCATTTGCTGCAGGATGATCACTGTATAAATGATCAGGAAAACAGAAATACCAAACTGCACAACGATCAATGTTTTGCGAAGCATATTGTTGCCACCTGTAAATAAAAATCCCTTCTTAAGCACACCCATAATTTGTGTGCCAGATAAAACCAATGCAGGATAGAGGCCCGCAAAAAAACTTACCAGCACAGCAAATATCATCAATGCAATAATGGGTATTGGCTGCAGCAATGAATTGGCTGTAAATTGCTTTCCCGTAATGCTGTTAAAATATGGAATGAGTAAAATAGCGAGCACAAATGCTGTAATAGCGGCCAGGGAAGTTATCAAAGATGATTCGCCGATGAACTGTATAAATACCTGGCGCTTTGATGCGCCCAACACTTTGCGCATCCCGATCTCACCACTGCGCCCTGCAGATTGGGCCGTGGCAAGATTAGTATAATTGGCGCATGCAATTATTAATATCAATAGCGCGATCACCGCAAACAGGTAAATATAACTGATGCTGCCGTTGGGTTCAAAACCTGCCAGGGCAGAAAAAAGGTGGACTTTGGTAAGTGGTTCCAAATGATAAGTAAGGTAATTATTACCTTCCATTCGCGTTTCTGTTCTTAATTCGGGCGACTTCATATAATCGCTGATCTGCCGGCTGAGCAAAGGAATACTCTTATCATCCCGCACCAGGAAATAAGTTATCCAGTTGGCGTTCCACCAGGTTTCGTCCTTCACGCCATTGCCGAGGTTAAGGAACTGTGTAACAAAATCAAATTTCAGTTGCGAGTTCTGTGGCACATCTTCACATACCGCGGATACCATTAGATCTTTTCCCCCCGAAGTGAGGGTTTTATTAAGCGCGTTTTCACTGCCAAAATATTTTTTGGCCATTGATTGTGTGATGACGATCTTATCGGGGCCATCCAACGCTGTGGAAGCATCGCCTTCAACCAAGTGAAAAGAAAACATTTTAAAGAAGGGTTGATCGGCATACAGGATGCGGGGTTCATCAAATATTTTATCACCGCTTTTTATGGTATTATGATTTATAAAAGTGCGTGTATACTCTTCTACTGAAGGAAACATCCGTTTAAACTGCGGGCCTACTTTGGTTCCTGTAGATGCTCCCTTATTCACGGTTCCTGCACTGTTGTATTCCATCGTGGCGCGGACAATACGATTGGCATTTGCGTTGAACTTATCATAACTCAGTTCATGATTAATATACACACCAATCAACAGGCATGCAGCCAGGCCTACTGTCAATCCAAAAATATTGATGGCAGCATACAATTTGTTTTTGCGAAGATTGCGCAGTGTTATTTTTAAATAATTATAAAACATCATTTTTATCGTTTAAAGTTTTCTGTTATTAGCATTTGTTTTCACCCCTAATCCCTAAATAGAAGGTCTACGAATAGTTCATTTTGCCCCCAACCCCTAAAGGGGAGGTCTTCAAACAGCCTGCTTTTTTCGGCTCGTTTCTAAATGGGCCTTCCCCTGGTTCTTTTGTTTCTGACGCTTTATAGAATATTTGGCGATTCTCTTCTATCGCATCTGCCTAACGAAAAATAGTATTCAAGTTTAATGCTCCAGAACCCCCCTTTGGGGGGCAGGGGGGCCTCACTCTGTTCTCAAACTTTTCACAGGATTTGCCATAGCGGCTTTTATTGCCTGGAAGCTGATCGTAAACAGCGCGATCAGTAAAGCAGCAATACCCGCAAGCGCAAATACCCACCATGTAATGTTGCTACGGTAGGCGAAATCCCTGAGCCAGATATTCATGCCAAACCAGCCGATAGGTGATGCAATAACAAATGCGATCAACACCAGCTTTAAAAAATCAAATGATAACAGGTTTATAATATTGGCGACACTTGCGCCCAAAACTTTACGTACACCAATTTCTCTGGTGCGCTGGATAGTACTGTAAGATGCCAGTCCAAGCAAGCCAAGACAAGAAATGAAAATCGCAAGTACAGCAAAGTTGGTAAAGAGGTTACCAAACCTCTCTTCAGCCCGGTATTGCTTGTCAAAAAAGTCATTTAAAAAATTGTAATCGAATGGCCGGTTGGGAATTATATTATTCCATTTGCTTTCTATTGCTTTTATAGTTGTTGACAAATTCGCTGCTGCCACTTTTACAGAAATCAATCCGTAGGCCCGGGGCTCGATGCGCATGGTCAAAGGCTTTATTGGCTCCTGCAATGATTTATAATGAAAATCTTTTAAAACGCCAATGATCTTTCCCTTCCTGCCCCATTGGTCAAAATTTCTGCCGATAGCTTCCCGTGGAGAATTGTATCCCAGGAATTTTGCAGCGCTTTCGTTAATGATCATTGCCTGTGTGCTGTCAGTTTTAAACACTGCAGAAAAAGCCCGCCCCGCTATGATCTTTAATTGATATTGCGGGATATAATCAAAGTCAACAAAATATAAATCAAGATTTGTTTTCTGCATTTCACCGGCTTTGTTCTGTACCTCTGAATAAGCAGAGTTATTACCCCCTCCGGGAATGCTGGATGAATAACTGGTCGATAATACGCCGGGAACAGATGATAAGGATTGTTTAAATACATCTTTGTTTTTGTCATAATTGGTATTAATGGTGATCACCTGGTCTTTATTAAATCCCAGGTCCTGGCTGCGCATATAATTCAATTGCGTATACACCACGATGGTACCCACGATCAAAATGATAGAAATGGTGAACTGGAAAATGACAAGGCTTTTTCTTAAGATCAACCCATTTGTTCCCGTGGAAAAATGTCCCTTTAAAACGCTAACGGGTTTGAAAGAAGATAATACCATCGAAGGATAAAAACCAGCGGCAACACCTATCCCAATGGAAAGCAGGAAAAGACTGAAAATATGCTTTGGATCATTCAATATACTGCCGCTTATTACCTTACCTGCAAGCTGGTTAAACAGAGGCATCAGCAATGCGCAGAAAAAAACAGATAACGCAAAAGCGATCACACAAATAATTACCGATTCTCCAATAAATTGCCTGGCTAGCTGGAACCTTGCAGCGCCAACCACTTTGCGAATGCCTACTTCTTTTGCGCGTTCGGCGCTCCTTGCTGTTGTAAGATTAATGAAATTGATGGCTGCGATGATCAAAATGAAAATAGCAATAATGGAAAAAATGTAAACATTATTGATGCTACCGGTTTCAAATCCATCCCGTTTTGATTTAAGGTATACATCACGCAATGGTTCCAAACTTAAATAATCCTGCATCTGTAGTTCTTTGGCCTGTTGCCCGTGATGAAATTCCATAAATGCCGGAAGCTTAGCTTCCAGGGCTTTTGCATTGGTATTTGGTTTTAGTAAAACATAGGTGTAATAGTTATGATTGGTCCATTCACTATCTGAAGTTGGTTGGCCATAGATCTGTTTATTCGATGACATGGATACAAACATATCGGCCTTTATTTGTGAATTTTCAGGGATATCTTTCATTATGCCGGTAACAGTTGAGTTGATCGCAGCACCTGTAAGCAACAATTGCTGCCCCAAAGGATTTGTATTCCCAAAATATTTTTTAGCGGCAGATTGGGATAATATAATACTCATAGGTTCTTTTAATGCAGTTTTTTTATCCCCGGACAGGAGCTGAAAATCAAATACATTGAATAATGCAGAGTCGGCAAGCACCGCATTTTCTTCCTGGAATTTAACTGTTCCCCTATGCACTAGAAAACCATCTCTTTCGCCCAACCGTACCGCATCTTCCACCTCAGGAAAATCCTTCTTAATATTGATGGCAATGGGCGTGGTTGTTAAACCCTGTTTGATAGTTTCGGACGGAGTTTTTGTATCCGTTACAACACGGTAAATGCGATCGGCTTTCGTATGAAAATTATCATAGCTTGTTTCAAAGCGCACATACAAAAATATCAGGAAACAGGCGGCCATACCCACCGCAAGCCCGGTAATGTTAATAAATGAAAAAGCCTTATGGCGCCACAAGTTGCGAAGGGCCATTTTGAAATAGTTTTTTAACATAAAAGATGATGTTTGATGTTTGATTTTTTGATGTCTGATTTACCCCAGCCCGCCCTTTCTGCCGAAAAGATCGGGATCTTCGACGGCAAAGGAGAGTGCCTGGCCTTTTCGATTTACAGCTCTTTTAACCTCACCCCCCGCCCTCTCCAAAGGAGAGGGAGCCTGTACCCTGCTAACTTAAAGCACTTTTATCATTTGGATTACTTGTGCCCTTATTTAGCACTTTTCTTTTTTTTTCATTTTCACATTTTCAAATTTTGATTTTTCACATTTGCATTTTCTTCATTAGCACATTAGCACATCAGCACATTAACTAATTAGCACATTACTCCGTTCTCAAACTCTTCACCGGGTTTGCCACCGCCGCTTTTATTGCCTGGAAACTGATCGTAAATAAAGCGATCAGCAAAGCCACCCCTCCTGCAACAATAAATATCCACCAGCGTATTTCAATTCTATACGCGTAATTCAACAACCATTTATTCATTGCCCACCATGCAACAGGAAAGGCAATCAAGGCAGAAATAAATACCAGTTTCAAAAAGTCCATTGATAATAACCGGGTGATCCGTGATACACTTGCACCCAACACTTTGCGGATGCCTATTTCCTTTGTTCTTCGCTCCGCGGTGTATGCCGCCAAACCAAACAGGCCTAAACATGAAATAATGATTGCCAATGCTGCGAAAACACTTGCTAACCTACTTATCAATTCTTCATTGGTAAACATAAAATTGAACTGGTCATCTACAAATATGTAGTTAAAGGGGTAGGCAGGATTATCTTTCTTCATTACTGCTTCAATCTTTGCGAGAGCCTGCCCGGTATTGATTTGTGACTTTATGCGCAGGTACATTACTTCTGTTTGCTGCGGCGAAGTACAAAAAAATACTACCGGATCAGGTTTGCCATACATATCGCCATACACATAGTCATTCACAACCCCCACAACTGTAGCAATTGTATTGCTGGTATCACCATCATAACGTAGTGTTTTCCCGATAGCAGTTTCTTTGCCCATCAACTTTGCTAAAGACGCTGTAATTAAAACTTGCAGGTCTTTGCTATTTGCTGAATCGCCTGTACGGAAATCCCTGCCTTGCAGAATTTGTATGCCGGACGTATTCATAAACCCGGGTGTTACATACCTGGTTGAAATAAGGATCTGGGCTCCCGCAGGTTTGCCCTGCCAGGTGAGGCCACCTGTATTATTGCCACCATAAATGGTTGTATGGTCAGAGAGTGCAACATTTTCTATAACGCCGGTATTTAAGAGGTCCTGCCTGACCAGTGGAAAACTTTTAGCTATTTGGCCGACCACATCCGTTGAGAGTAAATTATTTTTGTTAAATCCAAGGTCACGATTTTTTACGTGTTGTACCTGCTGGTAGATAATGATGGTGACAATTATAAGCACAATGGAAACCGTAAACTGCACGATCACCAAACCTTTTCGTATAAATGCCGCGCTCCCGGATCTTAGTTTTATTCCTTTTAAAACAAATACCGGGTTGAAAGACGAAAGATACAAGGACGGGTAACTGCCTGCAACCAAACCACAGATCAATGTGATTATCAATAATGCCGATAAGTGAAGCGGATCATTTAAACCAAGGGAAAGTTGTTTTTGCACGAGTGTATTAAAGGCAGGCAAGGCCAAAGACATGATCAGAACGCCGCCAATTGCTGAGAGCATTGCTATGAATAAAGCTTCACCGATAAATTGAATAGCTAATCTTCTCTTTCCTGCACCCAGTACTTTTCTTACACCCACTTCCCTTGCACGTTTTTCACTTCTTGCAGTAGAGAGATTCATAAAGTTGATGCAGGCGATAAAGAGAATGATCCAGGCAATAACGGAAAATAAATGTACATACTCTATGCGTCCCCCACCTGTTTGTTTACCATTGTCAAACTGATCATACAGGCGCCAATTGTTCATGTTGAATAAAAATGGACGGACGATAGACGTAGGGTCTCTTTGCTGCACAAAATTATACAACTGCTTATTTACAGTGGCAGGGGTTACACCTGGTTTTAACTCCACATATGTACTAAGACAATTGTTACCCCAATGATGTGCCCATGGGCTCTTGTCGAACCAGATTTGAAAGGGCGCCACCCACTCAAATTGCAAAGTAGAATTTTCGGGAATATCTTTTAAAACTCCTGTAATGATATAATCCTGCTTACTATCCATACGGACGGTCTTACCAAGAACATTTATATCATTGCCAAAAAACTTCTTAGCTGTTTTTTCTGTAATTACAAGCGAATACAGCTGTGTGAAAGCAGTCTTTACATTGCCCTGGATGAAGGGTAAAGTAAACATGTTGAATAAAGAAGGTTCTACATATTTACCAGAAGCATAAACAGATTTATCACCCATACTAAACAGCGGCGAAACCTGGCCCTCAGTTGTGCGGCAGGTATTCGCAACGCCAGGTATTTCCGCCTGCATCACCGGTGCCAATACCCCGGGTGTGGAACTAAAAGTAGCGGTATAAGTATCATACTTCTGGTTTTCACGAACGTAGTACAGCCGGTCTTTTTTGGTATTGAAATTGTCGTAATTCACCTCGTCCTCCACCCATATAAAAATAAGGCCGGCACAGGTAATGCCAATTGCCAAACCAAAAATATTGAGAAAGCTATAACCTTTATTTTTCCAAAGGGAGCGGATCGTGTTTTTTAAAAAAGTAGAAAACATAAAATTTAATTTTTGATGCCTGATTTTTTGATGCCTGATTTTTTATTGCGCCGATTGCTTTGACCCTCTGATCACTCATTGTTCAATACTCATTTTGAAATGATCTTTAAATTTTTAAAATACCCTTCTGAATTATTTCCCACCCAGAAACCGACCCATCCTTTTTTCCGGTCACTAAGCTGGTTAATTGTTAATGACGGCGTAGTTGAATTATTTACGAATACTGTTACCACGGGGTATGTCACTACAACGGTTGCATGAAACCATTCAGACGGTTCCGGTACAGGTGTAACCATATTTTCATATTTCCCCGGATGTTCATCACGTAACTTATTCCAGTCATATTTCGGAAGAGAAATGTATTGCACGGAATGATTATTTCTCTCCTTATTTTTAAAGTTAAAAGGACGAAAATATATCACATCATACGTACTATCATTCAATCCATGAAAGGCAAGCCCGACAAAGCTCATACCCTGTTCGTCTTTACCTTTTATGTCAAGATCGATCTCGCCATTTTGAAAGTTTGATCCATTTAGCCAGGCTACACCATCTCCTTCTTTTGCATTAAAATGAACTGCAGTATCATACCCTGCGTTCCGGTTATGGGTTGTCCATAAACTCTTATTATTCACCCCGGACAAATCAGGAATAAGTTCAATTTGCTGTGCAGGTAAGGACAATCGCATACTCAGCTGAGCAATTATAAATAGTAATTTTATTGTTTTCATTTTTACTAATTTATTCAATTCTTACACAATAATTTTTTTCATTTACATTTGAATTTTCATCATTAGCACATTAGCTAATTTGCACATTAGCATTATTCCGTTCTCAAACTCTTTACCGGGTTTGCAATTGCGGCTTTTATTGCCTGGTAACTTATTGTAATAAACGCGATCAATAATGCGATCACCCCCGCGGTTATAAAAACCCATCCACTCAAATTAATCCTGTACGCAAAATTTTCCAGCCATTTATTCATTTCATACCATGCAATGGGTATAGCGATTAACAAGGCGATCAGCACGAGTTTCAAAAAATCTTTAGACAGCAACGCGACAATCCCGGCAACGCTTGCCCCAAGCACCTTACGGATGCCGATTTCTTTGATCCGCTGTTCGGCCATAAAAGTAATCAGCCCGAACAGGCCAAGACACGCGATAAAAATGGCGAATATGGTAAACACCAATAGTATCGTTCCCTGCTTCTGTTCGGCTTTGTACTGTTGTGCAAAATTTTGATCAAGAAAATGATAATCAATAGTGCCGCCCTGATCAAATTTTTTATAGGTTTCTTCTACAAATTTTATTGCTGCGGGTATATTCTTTTTACTTAACCTTACATAGAGATTATCTTTATCATTTACTTCTCCGGGCAACTGCAATATCAGGGGTTCTATTTTGTGTTGCAGGGAATAAATATTAAAATCTTTCACAACACCTGCTATCGTAAAACTTACAGGATTACCAGTGGAATCTTTTCCAAATTCAATTTTTTTTCCAATCGGTGATTTCCATCCAGCGTCTTTCACCAGCGTTTCGTTAACCAGCAAAACTTTATCCTTATCGGTTTTCATATCCACCAAAAAATTACGCCCCTTTACCAGCCCGATCTGCAGGGTGGGAACAAAATCTTCATCGATCGTAAATTGCTTGGCCAGCCTGGGTTTAGGATCAATTGATCCGCCTGCTTCAATTTTATAATCCCTGGCTCCAATATTATTATTACCAATGGGATTGCCAGCCGTAGCCACCATTTCAATTAATGGGTTTTGTAACAGCAGGTTTTTTAGTGCAGGGATTTTTTTTCTTGTTTCCTGGTTGCTCAAATGAAACGTGATTACCTGGTCCTTGTTAAATCCCAGGTCTTTTTTGAGTACATAATGAAGTTGCTGGTAAATGATCATTGAACCGGTGATCATTCCGATGGTGATTACAAACTGGAAAACTACCAGTGATTTCCGAAACAGTAAATTGCCGGACTGATTTCCTGTTTGTCCTTTTAAAGCGGGTATCGGGTTGAAGCGGGATATAAACAAAGCGGGGTAAATACCACTTACAAGCCCAGCCAATAACGAGAACCCCGCTAACATAAGTGATGTTGTTACTATGCCAAAACGCCAGAGGGTTAAGCTGGTGCCGGTCAGTTGCTGAAATCCGGGTAGTGAAAAATATACAAGAACGATTGCTATGAAAGCCGCTATGAATGTAATCAATACCGATTCGATCAAAAACATCAGGATCAACTGGCCTTTACCCGACCCGTTTACTTTGCGCACCCCAACTTCTTTAATTCTGAGTGATGCGCGGGCAGTTGACAAATTAATATAATTGATGGAAGCGATGACCAGGATCAGTACCGCAATGAAAGACAGGATATAAACGTAGTTGATATTGCCATTTGAACTCATCTCATAATCAAGGTTAGAATGGAGATGAATGGATTTCAGCGGTTGCAATTCCATACGGTAGTCGCCCTTGCCCATAGTGGCTTTAAGATACTTATCGAAAAACTGTGGCAATTTTGGTTCAAGCTTTTTTACATCCGCATTTTCTTTCAAAAGTATATAAGTATACAAATAGGAATTATCCCAATTGCCAGTGAAACCATCAGGCAAGGATCGCAGCGCACTAAATGTAAAATGAGAATTGACAGGAACGTCATCAATTACGCCGGTTACCAGGTTGCTGTAGGCAGATCCAAAACTGATCGTTTTGTTTACTGCGGAATCGACATCGCCAAATAATTTTTGTGCCAGTGTTTTGGTTAATACAATAGATTGCGGCTTTGAAAGAGCAGTGCCGGCATCGCCATACAAAAAGTGGTAACTGAAAACTTTAAAAACCGTATTATCAGTAAATAAAATATCATCCGCCTGAAATTGCTTATTGCCATAACTAATGATGCCGCCACCCTCTGCGTCAAAACGAACGGTTTCCTGTATCTCAGGATAATCAGCTTTTAACGCAGGCGCAAAGGGTGGTGGCGTAGGCGCCAGGTTTAGCTTGCCGCCCTCCCAGGTTAAATGTTGGGCTACACGAAAAATCCGGTTGGCGTTTGCATGGTAATTGTCATAGCTCAATTCATTTCCCACATACAAAGCAATCAGCCAGAAAGCAGCAAGGCCGATAGCCAATCCAAGGATATTGATACCGGAAAAAATTTTATTTCTGCGGAAGGTCCTGATAGCAACGATAAAATAATTTTTGATCATGTTTGTCGATTTAAAAAAACTTGTCAATTCCTGAAACGCTAAAAAGAAATTCACTAAAAAACAACAATAAAGATGCCTTTAAACAGATCATTCATAATCAAACACTAATATATTAATAATTAAATTATATGTTCGGAACTGATACAACAGGTGTCCGCTTTCGTAAGGGTTACATAAATGACCGGTTGCTATCCTTTAGCAGGTTTTTAAAAAAGGAGAAAATATGTACAGTGGTCAATTTCCCCAGGTGATTCTATTTAATATTAATCAATTCATAAATACTTATCCACCTACTATTTCATTTTCTTACTCCGCTCTCAAACTTTTCACCGGGTTGGCGATGGCAGCTTTTATTGCCTGGTAACTTACCGTCAGTAAAGCGATGATCAATGCGGTAATGCCCGCCAATGCAAACACCCACCAACTGATATCCAGCCTGTATGCAAAATTTTGTACCCATTTGTTCATAAAATACCAGGAAGCGGGCACAGCAATTATGAACGAGATGATCACCAGCTTTACAAATTCTTTAGATAGTAAATTGACAATACCCTGAACAGAGGCACCCATTACTTTACGGATACCGATTTCTTTGGTGCGCTGCATAGTACTATAGGATGCAAGTCCGAGCAAACCTAGACAGGAAATAAAAATGGCAAGTATCGCAAAATTGAAAAACAGTTTTCCAAATCTTTCTTCACTGCGGTATTGCCTGTCGAAAAATTCATCTAAAAAATAATACGTAAATGGCCTGTTGGGTATCAATGCTTTCCATTTACTTTCAATAGCGGCCGTGGTAGCTGGCAAATTTGCAGCAGCAATATTTACAGAAACAAGGTCGCAACCACCGGGCTCAATGCGCATGCTTAATGGCTTTATATTTTGCTGCAAAGAACGAAAATGAAAATCCTTCACTACACCGATAATTTTTCCTTCCCGGCCCCATTGTTTGAAACGCCTGCCAACAGCTTGTTCCGGGGAACTGTATCCAAACATTTTTACTGCTGCTTCATTTAATACCATCGCCTGCGTGGTATCTGTTCCGAACGCCTTTGAGAAGCCCCGGCCAGCCACCACTTTTATTTTAAACTGGTTGATATAACCAAAGTCTACAAAATACAAGTCAAGATTAGCGATTTGCAAATCGCCTTTTTTATTTTCAATTTCGGAATAAGCGCCAGGGTTACCACCGCCGGGAACACTAGACGACATTGCAGTAGATTTTACAGTGGCAATACCCGACAACGACTGCTTAAACGTTTCTTTGGCCGCATCACCATTTGTATTTATCACCATCATCTGGTCTTTCCTAAAACCCAGGTCGCGATTGCGCATATAATCCATTTGCCTGTAAACAATAATAGTTCCTATAATGAGTGCGATTGAAATTGTAAACTGGACAATCACCAATCCTTTACGCAGGAAAATCCCTTTTGTACCGGTTACAAAACGTCCCTTTAAAACAGTGACCGGTTTAAATGATGACAAAACCAATGCAGGATAAAGACCCGCAAGCAAACCGATGCCTATGGCAGCAAGGAGTAATAAAAACAGGTACCCGATATTCTCAAAGATGCCATGGCTAATTGTTTTACCGGCCAATAGGTTAAACAATGGAAGCAGTATAGCAGATAAGCCAAGCGTAAGCACAAATGCAGCCAGGCAGAGCATCACTGATTCGCTGATAAACTGGAAGGTAAGTTGCGCCTTAATTGCACCGACTACTTTGCGAATGCCTACTTCCCTGGCACGCTCGGCCGATCGTGCAGTGGTAAGATTGATAAAATTGATGCATGCAATAAACAATATGAATGCCGCAATAATGGAAAATATAAATACATTATTAATGTTGCCTGTTTTGCTTCCATTACGCGTAGAGCGGAGGTAAACATCTTTCAGTGGCTCAAGAAACAGGGTGGCATACATCTGGCTCTTCTTCATTTCCGGCCCATTGCGTGCTTCAAGAAACGCGGGAAATTTTTTCTCCAAAGCTTTTGCATTGGTAACTGGTTTTAATAGTAAATATGCCTGGGCCCCGTAGTTTCCCCATTGACTATCGAGCTTCTGATTAAACTTTTGTGTAATGGTACTCATAGAAAAGACCACATCTCCTTTTATCTGTGAATTCTCCGGAATATCCTGCATTACGCCCGTTACTTTTGCAGGCAAGGCATCTCCTGTAATTAATATAACCTGGCCCATTGGATCTGTTTTGCCAAAATATTTTTTAGCCGCAGATTCAGTAAAAACAACGCTCAGCGGTTCTTTGAGCGCTGTTTGCGGATTGCCTTTCAATAATTTGAAATCAAACACTTTAAAAAAAGCTGAGTCTGCCCACATCGAATTCTCTTCCTGGAATTTAACATCGCCTTTTCTTACCAGTACGTTATCGCCACCTGCGATCCGCACAAAAGATTCTATCTCCGGAAATTCATTTTTAGCATTCGGCGGAACGGCCCATGAAGGCCCGCCGGAATTAATAACTTCAGTGGGTGTTTTAATGTCGCATACTATCCTGTAAATACGATCCGCCTTTGTATGAAATGAATCATAACTTAACTCAAACCTCACATATAAAAATATAAGGAAGCAGGCTGTCATTGCCACGGTGAGCCCCATAATATTAATAAATGAAAACGCTTTGTGCTTCCAAAGGTTTCTTAGTGCTATTTTGAAATAGTTTTTTAGCATAAAATGGGTTTATTGTTTTCTGTTTTCTGTTTTTTAGCTCGAACCTTTCAATATTCGATACTTGCATTTTCAAATTTTCGCATTTGTGTTTTATTTCATTGGGCTCTTCATTAGCAAATTAGCTCATTAGCACATTGCCCTCATTCCGTTCTCAAACTTTCTACCGGGTTTGCAACTGACGCCCTGATGGTATGAAAACTTACGGTCAGCAGAGCGATCAGTAAAGCAAGTGTTCCCGCCGCAAAAAATATCCACCCGCTAATATTAATCCTGTATGCAAAATCCTGCAGCCATTTATCAGCCGCCCACCATGAAAGCGGTGTTGCAATTACAATAGCCACTATCACCAGTTTTAAGAAATCTTTTGACAGCAACGCAGTCAGATTAAATGAACCTGCGCCAAGCACTTTCCTGATACCAATTTCTTTTGTGCGCTGCTCCGCAGTAAACGCTGATAAGCCAAACAAACCCAGACAGGAAATAAGGATCGCCATTACCGCAAAAGAATTAATGATGCGGCCAAGTGTAATTTCCGCATCGTATTGCTTCTGTACTTCTTCGTCAAGAAAATTATATTCAAACGGCACAGCGGGAAGATAGCTGCGCCATGAACTTTCTATTTTATTCAATAATGTTTTATAGTTGTTACTATTAACAGCAACTATCAAGTGAGACAGACCTCCCTCACTTTTGTTGTACATCAACATTAACGGATTTACATTTTCATGCAGGGAATTATAATTAAAATCTTTCATTACACCAGCAATTTCATAAGCATCTATCGGATCCTTTTCGCTTTGTTGGAAATATAGTTTTGTTCCCTCTGCATTTTTTGCCGCCAGTCCCAGCTTTTTTAAATAGGTTTCATTTATCAGCACTTTGCCACTATCATTTAGCCTGAAATCCCTGCCGGCAAATATTTTAATACCTATTGCTTTCGCAAAGAATTCATCTGTCTTCATGAATTGCGCGTTTTTTGCGGTTTGCATGTTTCCGCCTTTGAGGAACAGACCCACATCATTAAATACGGGCTGACCGGGATAGTTATTTGCTTTACTAACCGCTTTTACTTCTGCAAGCTGCCGTAGACTGTTAGCAAATGTTTCCATTTGCTTTTTAGAATCTCCGGTGTGAAAAGTAAAAATGAGTTTTTGATCTTTTTCAAAACCAAGGTCCCTGTTATTGATATAATGCAATTGATTATAAATTACGATGATGCCGGTAATAAGAACAATGGATAACACGAATTGAAATACTATTAGTGATTTACGTATCCCCATTACGGAGATATGATTAGAGAAATTCCCTTTCATAACTTTTACGGCAGAAAACGCCGAAAGATAAAAAGCAGGGTAACTACCTGCAAGAAGGCCTGTTGTCAGCACAAGCCCTGCCAGCATCAATCCTATCCGGTAATCACGAATAAATGAGAAGTGAATATCCGCTTTGGTTACCTCGTTGAGATAAGGAAGGGCAATCCACAATAATGGAAGCGTTAATAACATAGCTGCTAAAGAAAGTAAAACTGATTCCCCGATAAATTGTTTTATAAGGTCTTTCCGGCCGGCGCCAATTACCTTTCTCACCCCTACTTCCCTTGCCCTTTTTGATGCACGCGCCGTTGATAAATTCATGAAATTAATGCAGGCGATGATTTGTATGAGCCCCGCAATAAGCAATAATATTGTGAGGAACGAAGGACTAACCGTTTTACCCATTTCAGCATCATAACCGGGTGTTGTATGAATGGAAGTAACCGGCTGCAGATGCAGTTCTTTTTGCATACCCCGGCTCTGTAATTGATCCTGTCCATATTTTTTCAAAAATGCCGGTAACTTTCTTTCTACCGCAGCAGCATTGGCAGACGGGTATAATTTCACATAAGAGTTGGTAAAATTCTGGCCGGCCCATGCATCACTGCTGCGTACAAAATCCCCAATGCCGCCGCTGTTCATGGCTATAAATATATTTGCATGGATATGTGATTTACCCAGGCTCTCATCGACCACGCCCGTAATAATAAAATCATGTTTGCCATAAGAATTATCAATTTCTATTCGTTTACCAATCGGTTCGGAATTACCGAAAAGCTTGTCTGAGGTTTCCTTAAGGAGCACCACGGAATAAGGTTCTGCCAATGCTTTTGAAGGATTTCCGTTTGTAAAATGGTAGTTAAAAACATCAAAGAAAGTGGAGTCAGCGAAAACGGCCTCTTTTTCATAAAAAGATTTCTCGTTGTAACGCAGCAGGTGCTGACTTACACCAATAGCGCCCACTACGCGGGTAAACTGCATTACCTCGCTTATATCTTTTTTCATAGCAGGCGCCACGGGTGGCGAGGCGGTTGCCATTTTATTTATTTTATCTCCTTCCGTTTTTAATAAAGAAGTAATGCGGTAAATATTATTTGCATTAGCATGATGCCTATCATAACTGTATTGATCCATCACATACAGTAAAATATAAAGGCAGCAGAGCGTACCTGTGGCAAGACCTGTGACATTAATAATACCAAATGTCTTATTCCGCATAAAAAACCGAATCGCAATCTTAAAATAATTTTTTATCATGGTAATAGTTTTTATTACGGATCGATGATTGACCACCCAACTTCTTATTTGTAATGAGTAGTCTGCAACTCATTACTCATTGTTCATTACTCATTTTATTTCGTTCTTAAGTTTTTTCAGTAAATGATCAAACCTCACCCAATAAAAATTACAATCTTTTTCACCGGTGCCCTTTGTATAAAATAAATACCTGCCATCAGGTGATACATACTGGCCAAAACGATGCGCCGCACCATGGTTGATAAGGTTGCCCAGGCTTTCAGGATTTGTCCAGGTTTTATCGGCTTTCCTAAAACTGATCCACAATTCACATTCATAAGTTTTTGTTTCTTTGGCGCTGATGATGATATAGGATTCATCCGGCGCAATAAAAAAATCACCGTCAAAACCTGTGGTATTTAATGGCGATCCCAAACTTTTGATAACCGTATCGTTGCCGGAGATGGAGAGTGTACAAAAATCATAGGTGCTGTAGTCTCTTTTGTTACCTGCATTGGCATTGCTGCCCACATAATAAATGCCACTATTCGTGGGCATAAAATTGTACAAACCATATTTTTTATCCAGTAATAATTTGGGTGTGCTCCAGCTACTGCCTACCCTTTCCGATTGCCATACATCACTATTTTGCCCACCCATCAATAATTTCGTTCCATCTACAGATAAGGTAGGTGTGGCCAGGTTTTCAACCAATAGTTTTGGCCGGCTCCACTTTTTTCCATCAAAACTTATTTCTTTGATCCCGGTGCCGTTAAAGTCGAACCAATGCCTTGCAAAACCATAGTAAAATGTTTTACCCTCTTTTGAAAATGCCACCCTGCCCAAAACAATGCCCGAATCTGCAAGCATTCCTTTAGCAAATATTGTAGGGGTATCCCCGGGAGGACGCTGTCCTAAATAAGCATTATTGTTTGTCCAAAAATTATTTTGAGCATGCAGATTTACCATTAAGCACGTATTAAACATGAGTATGATTAAACTAAGAGCCTGCCCGCTTCTTTTTGTTTTCTTCATTATATTTTTTCAGGATAAAAAAAATTATTAATCTTTTAATTATTATCTTTTTCGTGATTATATTCATCATTCATTACTCATTACTCATTCATTACTCATCATTCCGTTCTCAAACTCCTTACGGGGTTTGCAATAGCGGCTTTTATTGCCTGGAAACTTACCGTGACTAATGCGATAAAAATTGCAAGCGATCCTGCCAACACAAACATCCACCAACTTATATTTATCCTGTAAGCAAAATCCTGCAGCCACGTATGCATGCCCCACCATGCTACAGGAATTGCAATAACAAATGCTATGAACACCAGTGTCAAAAATTCTTTTGATACCAGCACCAGCACCTGCTGTACAGATGCACCTAATATTTTGCGAATACCAATTTCTTTGGTGCGTTGCTGGGTGATGTAAGTGGCAAGGCCAAACAAACCCAGGCTTGCAATAACAATGGCAACCAAAGCGAATGCAGTAAAAATTTGCCCGGTCTTTACTTCAGAAGAATACAAAGAGGCGAAATTATCGTCAAGGAAATAGTAAGCAAAGGGAGCGCCGGGGCTAAATGCCTCCCATTGTTTTTTTAAATCAGCAAGCAGGTTCTTTACATCCGCTGTTTTTATTTTAACGATCAGCCCGCTGCGGGTATTGCCCAGTCTTATCATCAACGGTGCAATTTTTTGTTTTACAGACGCATAATGAAAATCTGCAACAACACCGATCACTTTATATTCGTGCTGGCCTGACCTAACGATGGTTTTGCCAATAGGGTTTGTACCGCTCCATCCCAAACTACGAACAGCAGCCTGGTTTATAATAACTGCAAAAGAATCTGTTGGAAAATCTTTTGAAAAATTTCTACCCTGCAGTACCTGGATTCCCAGTGTTGAAAGGTAATCGTAATCAACATGATAAATATTGGTATGTATCTCTGCATTATTTTCATTTGATACTTTGTCCTTCCCGTAAACCTGTGTACCATCTATGCCTGGATTGCCGGGAACATCCGTTCCGATGCTCGCGTTTACAACCCGGCTGTCTTTTAATACGGTTTGTTTAAAGGCGCTCCTGTTATACCCGTTGCCCAGCAGGTAGGTGTCTTGCATGTATAATACCTGCTCTTTATTATATCCTAATTTTTTCTCCTGCATGTAATGCAGTTGCTGGTAAACAACGATTGTTGCAATGATCAGCCCCGTTGAAACAGCAAACTGGAAAACAACCAGCCCGCTTCGTACCGGGCTTTTTCGATTGGTTGCTGTTGATGAAGCGCCTTTTAAAATATTAATTGTGTTAACAGATGAAAGAAAGAGTGCTGGATAAATTCCGGCAAATACACCCACTACCAGGCCCAGCAGCAATACAATTATAACAGATTGAAAGCTGAAGAAAAAATTAAAGCCGATATGCTTACCCGCAAGTTGTCCAAAATAAGGCAGCAGGGCATACACAATAATGAATGCAAAAAATATGGCGCAATAGGTAAGTAAAACGGACTCAACTAAAAATTGATAAATAAGTTGCTTTTTTTCAGAGCCCATTACTTTTCGTATACCTACTTCTCTTGCACGTTTTGCAGAACCCGCAGTAGAAAGGTTAATGAAGTTAACACAGGCAAGCAATAATATAAAAACCGCAAGCGCACCAAATATGTACACATACCTGATATCGCCGTTTGCTTCAAGCTCATACTTTGTATTAGAATATAAATGAATGTCGCGAAGCGGTTGCAGGGAAAATACAAAA
>JBDTVX010000009.1:0-31022 GCA_040007015.1 Ferruginibacter sp.
CACTCATTAAAAAATACCACATCATCACTTTTCCATAACTGGCGTTGAACGGGCTCCTGCCTCCACTCCACCATTTTGTTCCTTGCTGTACTGCTGCTGTAGACATTAATAAAACTTTATTTTTAAAAAATGTTAAGTCAATTGAACATATTAATCAAAAATATCAAACCAATAAATAAGGTATTAAAAACTTTCTGCCCGCCATTGTACTATACTATTATCGGATCATCAGTAAAAAGATCAACAGGTAAATCCATAACGCGTCAACAAAATGCCAATAAGTACTGATCACTTCCAATGGTACGATATTATAATTTCTTACTTTGCGGCCAAACGCTTTTGCAAACAACACTATCAGTGCAACCACCCCTCCTATCACGTGCAGGGCGTGTAAACCAACGATCACGTACAAGAATGAGAATGATACGTTTTTTGTAAGTGTTATCCCCTTTACCCACAGTTGGTTGAAACCTATTATCTGCATAACTACAAAACCTATTCCAAGCAAAAGGGTGGTAACTACCAGGCCCCTGTACCTGGCCATCTCTCTGTGCCTGAAAGCCTGTTGAGACAGATACAAAGTAAGACTGCTGATAATAATAACCACTGTTGAAAACCAGAATATGACCGGTAAGTCAAATGTAACCCAGTTAGCCAGGTTGCGCTTAACGATATAAGCGCTTGTCAATCCTGCAAACATCATTACAATACTTGCTACCCCCACCCAAAGGGTAAACTTATGCGGGTGTATCCTTTTTCTTTGTTCCATTACCGCTATACTCATAATCCCCGGCCCTGTAAAAGGGGCTTATTTTAATTTTTAATAAAATATTTATTTTGTTTAATTGTTACTTGATCCTGTCTTTTGGTCGCCATTTCGTTGGTATAAATCTTAACCGGTCCGGGCCATTTTTTTTGTTCTTGCTCAATAGGCCTGTGCCGTATGAACCTTGTCGGCCAATAGAGCAATAAACACAATTGCCAGATAAAAATAAGAACTAAACATCACTCTTCTCGCGCTTGCCGCGTCCATCTTAAGGTATAAGCGAATGCTTAAAACAATCATTGCTATATTACAAGCCATCAATATCCACAAACTAATGATCCCGCTTAAATTATAATAATAGGGCAATACACCGATCGGCAACATCAAAGTGCTGTACATGATGGTTTGAACAGCCGTAAATTTAGTAGGTCCTTTATCGCTTGGCAATAATTTAAATCCCGCCTTGCTATAATCCTGGTGAGCAACCCATGCGATCGCCCAGAAATGCGGGAACTGCCAAATAAACTGGATAGCAAAAAGAACCCAGCCACCTGTCCATACAATTGGGCTGTCGTAATACGCTGCTACCCAACCGATCAAACAGGGCAAGGCACCGGGGACGCCGCCAACCAATACCGCAACTGAATTTACTTTCTTTAATGGAGTATAAATAAATCCATAAATAAACAAACTTGCCAAACCAATCAAAGAACTTTGCCAGTTAAACTTCAGCAACATGATCAGCAATCCGGCGATACCTGTTATGGCTGCAAAAGCGGTAGCATGATTTACCGACATCCTGCCGCTTGCCACCGGGCGGCCGGATGTCCGTTTCATCAGCGCATCCGTATCTTTTTCCGCAACCTGGTTAATCGCGTTTGCGGCGCCCGTGATGAGCATTCCTGCCAAAAACAGCAACAGCACATCCAATGGATTACGATAGTCAGTGGCTATTAAATAGCTGACTACCGTGCTGAATACCACCATAAAACTCAGCGTGAATTTGATCAGTTGAAAATAATCTTTCACTATTGAGGCCAATGCAAGCGACGTTGGATTGGGAATGGTAGTTTTTTCCTGAGACATCCTTATCAAAAATCTAGATTTTATTAACGCTTCCAATCACACGCACATATTAGTACATTATCAAATTAGCTTATTAGCTAATTGCTCTTAATGGTGACTTTCATTTTCCCCTACCGGTTCTGTTTGTGGAATAAACTCCCTGCCATCTTTACCATAATCGTATGCCCCGCGAAAAACTTCAGGTATTTCCCCGACCCAGTTACCATGTCCGGGTCTGATAGGCGTGGTCCATTCCAATGTATTTGCCCCCCATGGGTTTTCGGTAGTAACTCTTCTGCCTTTAAAGATGCTATAGAAAAAGTTAAATACAAATAACAATTGAGTCGCAAACACGATCGCGGCCACAAAACTTATAAATTCATTTAAGCCTCCAAACATTTTAAATGATTCCCACAGGGAATAGTCGTAATAACGGCGTGGCATGCCCGCCAGGCCCTCGTAGTGCATTGGCCAGAAAATTAAATAAGCTCCAATTAATGTAACCCAGAAATGAATATATGCTAAGGTGTTATTTAAATAGCGACCAAACATTTTAGGAAACCAATGATATAATCCTGCAAACATGCCAAAGAAACCGGCAACCCCCATTACAATGTGAAAATGGGCGATAATAAAATAGGTATCATGTAAATGGATGTCTAAAGATGAGTTACCTAAAAATATTCCTGTTAATCCTCCGGAAATAAACATACTTACAAAACCTATAGAAAATAGCATACCGGGCGTAAATCGAATATTACCACGCCATAATGTAGTTAGCCAGTTAAAAACTTTAATAGCGGAGGGCACCGCAATCAATAATGTAAGCAATACAAAGAATGCTCCGAGAAATGGATTGAGCCCCGTGACAAACATGTGATGCGCCCAAACCAGGAAGGCAAGTATTGCTATTGCAAACAATGAACCTACCATTGCCATATATCCAAATATTGGCTTACGGGAATTGATAGACATGACTTCAGAAGCTATCCCCATTGCCGGCAATATTATTATATACACTTCAGGATGACCAAGGAACCAGAATAAATGCTGGAATAAAATAGCGCTTCCGCCTTCATTGGGTAAAATTTTCCCGTTGATAACAATATCACTCAGGAAAAAACTGGTGCCTAAATTTCTATCAAATATCAATAAAATTACCCCTGAAAATAAAACCGGGAAAGACAATACCCCCAATACTGCAGTAAAGAATAAAGCCCAGATAGTTAAGGGAAGCCTTGTCATGCTCATGCCTTTTGTACGCATATTAAGAATGGTAGAAATATAATTTAATCCACCCAATAATGTACTTATAATAAACGAAGCCATACTAAATAACCAGAGATCCATACCTATTTTAGAACCAACGGAGGCGTCCCCCAGGGCGCTTAATGGAGGATAGATCGTCCAACCGCCGCTTGCAGGCCCCATTTGTGTAAACAGGGAAGAAAACATAATAATTGATGCCAGGAAGAAAAACCAATAGCTGAGCATATTCAGAAAAGGCGACGCCATATCCCTTGCGCCAATTTGTAATGGAATCAGGAAATTAGCGAAGGTTCCGCTCAATCCGGCGGTCAACACAAAAAAAACCAGTATAGTACCATGCATGGTAACCAGCGCATAGTAAAATTCAGGCTGGATCTTACCACCTTTTGCCCAATGGCCCAATATATCTTCCAGCCAGGGAAATGTAGAGTTCGGATAACCTAACTGCAAACGAAACAAAACAGAAAAGAAGCCACCTATGATCGCCCAAATGATGCCCGTTATCAAAAACTGCCGGGCAATCATTTTATGGTCCTGGCTGAAAACATATTTACTGATAAATGTTTCATGGTGATGATGTTCATGATGTACTTCATGTCCCCCATGAACGTCTGCTTCGTGTAATGTGACTGTGTTACTCATTTTCTAACGGTTTTTTCAAAACTTTTTATTTACTTGCGGGTATTATGGCCGCAAGCGGGGCTTTGCTTTTTGTACTATCTGTTGCTGCTGGTGTTGTTGAAGCAGACTTTGGTTTTTTATCCGGAAACACGGTCCAATATTCCGGGTCAAGTGATGCAAGATATTTCCTGTATTCTTCTTCGGTTTCTACAATAATTACACCTCTCATGGTAAAATGTCCCCTGCCACACATCTGGTCACAGCTAACCTCGTACACAAAATTCGGATTACCGGATCTTATCTTCATTTCCTCGGTAGTATACAGCGGCGTAAACCATAAAGTAGTGGGTATACCTGGCACGGCATCAATTTTCATTCTGAAATGAGACAAGCCCACATCATGAATTACATCCTGCGCATTTACAACAAATTTGACAGGCCTGCCTACCGGTATATGCACAACCCCGGCTACATGCATGTCATCCAGGCTTGCGGGGTCGCTAAAATCCACTCCCAGCGAATTAGCGCCTTTGGTTAATTTGTAATTCTTTTTTCCCAGTATTTTATCTGGACCCGGATAACGGAATTCCCATCCAAACTGGTGGCCCGTTACTTCAATGACCACCGAATCCTTCGGGGCCTCACCGGTCATTTTAAACCAGTACTTTAAACCAAATACTACCAGTACGGTTAAGAAAATCGCCGGAACTGTTGTCCACAATAATTCCAGTTTGGTATTATGCGGAAAATAATATGCTTTGCGGTCATCCTTCTCCTGGTATTTAAATGCGAACCAGAATAACAGGATTTGGGTAATAAAAAATACCACCCCTGTCACGCCAATTGTAATGTAAAGCATTAAATCAATTTTCTCTCCCATTTCAGATGCCGCGCCTTGTGGAAATAAAGTTTTAGAGTAATACAGATCGTTACACCACCAGCAACCGATTATGCCTAATATCAAAAAGCCGATTAATAAAAATGCATTGATCTTATTATTTTGCTTACGTGCCTTTTCCTCACCTTTTAAAACGCTTACATATTCACTGGCCTTCGAAATTTGAAAGATGATCAGGAAAATCATTAGTACTATCACTATCAACAAAATCTGTGTCATGTTGCGAAATTATTTTCAATAATTGTTAATCTGTTATGTTGTTTAATAGCTGTGGCGTAAAATCTTTAAGAGATAATACAGCCTGTTGTTTCTTGTTTTCTGCCATCGTATATGAGCTACAATTTTAAGATAACGGGTGGTAATTTTTTATGTGTGATGTATTATACTTTCTTTTAAGAAAGGATGATTTTTTGCTGTTAATGGATAATTGCTAAAATATACACCTACTCTCCACATGATGATACCCACAAACAATGCAGCGATCCCAAATTCGAAAGGCATTAATTCTGCATGGCTACCTAAGGTGCCGGGCATAACCATTTGCCAGAAATCTATCCAATGGCCAAATACGATCAGCACCGCCATAAAAGTCATCATCGTCCAGTTACGTTTAGGGCTTTTCTTCATTAGAAACAGTAACGGGCAAACAAAATTTAAAATCAGGTTTAAAAAGAATATACCACGGAACGGGCCTTGTACCCGAATTTTAAAATACCCGGTTTCTTCGGGGATATTTGCATACCAGATCAGCATATATTGCGAAAACCAAAGGTAAGCCCAGAATATAGAAAAAGCGAACATGAACTTACCAACATCCTGCAGGTGCTCATCCGTAACATATTCCAACTGGCCCCTGTTTTTTAAGAACACAACAAATAAAGCGATCAGCGACAAACCGGATACAAATGTACTGGCAAAAGTATACCAGCTAAACATGGTGCTGTACCAGTGTGCATCAATGCTCATGATCCAGAGCCACGGAATAGTGGAACCTACCGTTAAACCAAAAAATACAATAAAAAAGGAGGCCCATAAAATATTTTTATTGATCCATTTTTTACCGGTTTCATAATCCATGGGCCCGGTTCTGTCGCTTTCAATGCTGAACGAGCGCATTTTCATACCTATAAACCACCAGAGAAAAATAGTGATCGTGCTCCATACGGTGAAGAAGACCGGGTTTAAAAATCCTTTTTTACCATTTAAAATTTTATCATTTGCAACGACTTCCTTATCCAGCCAGGGAAAAATATCTGTTCTGCCTCCCCAAACGATCGACATTAAAACAATAAAAGTAATAATACCCAAAACCGGCAATACACTTGAAATTGCTTCAGGAACCCTTTTTAAAGCCACCTGCCAACCACCCATTGCAAGGGTGGTAATCCCTATAAAGAACATGCTCGCATTGGTTATCATTAAAAAGAATACGCTGTTTTGTAAAAGCACGGCCCAAAACCGGGTGCTGTTTATATTTTCGCCGTGGCCCGCATGTTCAAAAGGATGGAACATTATCAATCCATAGAGCAATGCTATAACACCGGCACCAATGAGGCCAATTGTCCATTTCTTATAATTGCCCGGTAATTCGAATGATGTAGACATCTAAACTTTATTTATAGTGAATGCTTTGTTTTATTTTTTCGCTGTTGCGCTGTCTGTCTTTGCAGTTGCAGTTCCTGCTCCTGGTTTTGGCTGTAAAGTCCTGATATATTGAACTATCTGCCAGCGTTGTTTCCGGCTTAACTGGGGAGCATAACTTCCCATAAGGTTCTTTCCATAATTAATGGAATGAAACATTGTTCCGTCTGCCATTTCCACATAATTGGGTAGGGTAAGATTGGCAATTCCACCAATTTTTCCTGAAGTGCTGATAGGCCCGTTCCCCTCGGCGCCGGCACCATGGCATATAGCACAGTTGACGTTAAACAACCTGGCAGTTTCAAGGCTATCTTTACCAACCAGCGGCGGCAACGGATTTTTTACCTGCGCACTCATTGCGTAACCCATAGAATCGTTTGGCAATGTATAAGGAAACAATTCTCCTATTCCAATGGTACCTTCTACAGGCTTCCTGTTATAATAAATTTTATCTCCCGGATTCTTTTTATCAGTTGTAAAAAGCGTTGAGTCTAAGGGGGCATAAGTCTCGAATGCACGGCTATAAGCCATATCGGGCATATATATTCTCCCTGGACTACGCTTGTTCTCACAGCCGGTCATTACAGTTAGGCCTGCAATGGAAAGTAATAAAACGGTTATAGTGGTATTTTTTTTCATTCTGATTATTTTTCTCTGCGTTTTCCGGTGAGCCATCCGCTGGGCAGCGATGGCTCACCGGAAAACGCAGAGAGTTTGAATTTCTAATATCCTTTTTCGATCTTTCCGTATAATTTTTGTTCCCTGTCATACCTGCCGATCCACCAGCCTGTTTCAGCATTTTGAATATTTACCTCTTTTGCCCCTGCTTTTTGCAAAAACGCTTCTACTTCCGCATCATTTGTTTTTTCTGTACACTCGATCGCCATTACAAACAGGTCATCGGTAGCTCTTGGATGGAAATGATGTTTTTTTACAAATGGGGATAACTGGCATAAATAACAAAAAGTAAGTACCATGCCAACAGCTGCGAATAGAACTGTTAACTCAAATGTGATCGGTATCCATGCCGGCAAAGCAAAATGCGGCTTTCCCCCGATATTCAGCGGCCAGTCTTTTGTAAAAACCCAGCTCATGCAGGTAAGCGCCGTTGTTGTTCCAACTGCTCCGTATATGAAACCTGCAGTATGTAAGCTCGTTTCTCTTAACCCCATTGCATGATCCAGTCCATGAATCGGGAACGGGGTATAAACATCATGAATTTTGTACCCCGCACGACGGACATTCTTCACCGCGGGAAACAGTACTGCTTCATCATCGAAACATCCCACAACAAATTTTTTAATTCCTCCAGCCATAAAATTTATCTTTTGCCCCAAACCCCTAAAGGGGCTTTTGACGTATTAAAATTTAAATACTAATTCGTACAGTGAACTACGTGTTCCACCTTCGGGGGCAGAGGAGGTTAATGCGCATGCTCCACTTCATCCAGGTAAAACTTTTCTGCGTCCGATTTCTCAATTTCTGTCATTTTATGCTTGTAATTTTCACCACTGGTTTTTAATATCGCCTTTATTTCCGCTACTGCTATCACAGGAAAGTATTTTGAAAATAAGAAGAAACAGGTGAAGAATAAGCCAAAAGTTCCAAGGTAAAATCCAATTTCCCATATCGAAGGACTGTAGTATGTACTCCAGGAGGATGGTAAATAATCCCTGTAAGTAGAGGTAACGATAATTACAAAACGCTCGTACCACATGCCAATATTCACAATGATACTCATGAAGAAAGTAAAGGCGATATTCCTTCTCAGTTTTTTAAACCAAAACATCTGGGGGGACACCACATTACAAAACATCATTAAGTAGTAACTCCATCCATAGGGGCTGAATATATTCGCCCTGTTTTCCTTAAATGCATACCATTCGTAAGGGTTTTGTCCATACCAGGCAATAAATAATTCAGTGATATAAGCAATGCCGACGATAGAACCCGTTAGCACGATTACTTTATTCATGGCTTCGATGTGACCAAGGGTTATATAATCCTGCAAGGCAAAAACTTTTCTTAAAACGATCATCAGGGATTGCACCATAGCAAAGCCGCTAAAAATGGCGCCCGCTACGAAATAAGGGGGGAAAATAGTCGTATGCCATCCGGGGATAACCGATGTGGCAAAGTCGAAAGATACAATCGTGTGTACTGATAATACCAATGGCGTAGCCAGACCTGCCAATACAAGCGACAACGATTCGTGCCGTTGCCAGTGCTTGGTACTTCCCGACCAGCCAAAAGAAGCGATACCATATAACAATTTGCGCAATTTTGTTTTAGCTCTATCCCTTACCGTTGCCAGGTCTGGGATTAAACCGGAATACCAGAATAATAGTGATACTGTAAAATAAGTAGATATCGCAAATACATCCCACAAAAGGGGGGAATTAAAATTAACCCAAACAGGGCCCCTGGAATTTGGATATGGCATGATAAAGAAAGCCAGCCAAACCCGGCCCATGTGCCAGATCGGGAACTGGCCTGCACACATTACCGCAAAAATTGTCATGGCCTCTGCAGCACGGTTTACACCGGTTCTCCATCCCTGCCGGAATAGTAGTAAGATCGCAGATATCAACGTTCCGGCGTGCCCGATACCTACCCACCATACGAAGTTGGTAATATCCCAACCCCATCCGATGGTTTTATTCAGGTTCCATTGGCCTACACCATAGGTAACCTCCCGGTAAATACTATACACACCAAATAACAACAATGCTGCACTGATATAAAAGCCGATATACCATAGCCGGCTGGGTTTCATCTCAATGGGTCGTATGATGTCTTCCGTTACCTGGTGGTAATCCTTGCTACCATCCACCAACGGTTCCCTGATCTGTGATTCGTACTTTAATAATGACATATTTCGTTAGCTGATTTATAGCTGTTAGGAATTAGCTTATTTTTATTTTGCCGGCAATACATCTGGTTGACCATTTGTCCCTGCCGATGCGGGGCTCACTTGTACCATCTAATTCTATCCAGGTCCTCAAATGTCCTCATGGCTCCCCGGTATGGTCTCATTCATATTTAACTTCTACCGGAGAATCGAAAGGCGCGGTTATGCGTGCGTCTTCTCTTCCTTAACTCCTCCTTCCATATGCTCCTCCTTTTCATTGGTAACGTTCCTGTCTGTATTCTTAATTTTAGCCAGGTAACTAACGTTCGGTAACACGTGCAATTGCTCCAGTACGTAGAAATTCCTATGCTTCTGCTCTACATGCCTGATCTTGTATACATCGCTTTCTTTATCATTTACATTGCCAAAGCTGATCGCATTTGTAGGACAGGCCTGCATGCACGCGGTTTTTACATTTCTTACCAAAGATGGGTCACCCGCTTTCTTGGCATCCAGTTTACTATCCTGCAACCTTTGTACACAGAAAGAGCATTTTTCAATCACTCCTCTTGATCGAACCGTTACATCCGGGTTTAAAACCATCCTCGTTAAATTATCATTCATCTGTAATACCGACTCATTCATATACCCTTCCTCTACCATTGGTATTTGGTTATCGGGGAAACTATCAGCCCCGGTAAAATCCAGCCAGTTAAACCGCCTCACTTTAAAAGGACAGTTATTGGCGCAATACCTGGTGCCAATACAACGGTTATAGGTCATCTGGTTTAATCCTTCAGAACTATGGTTGGTAGCGGCTACAGGGCAAACATTTTCGCAGGGCGCATTATCGCAATGCTGGCACAACATAGGCTGAAATACTACATCCGGGTTATTGATATCCCCCGTAAAATAGCGGTCAATACGAAGCCAGTGCATCTCATGATACCTCGATACCTGGATTTTACCAACTACGCTTACATTATTTTCAGCGGTACAGGCAACTACGCAGGCGCTGCAACCGGTACAGGTATTCAGATCAATACTCATACCCCATTTTATCCCGGGCCTTATATAATCCGGGTAAATGGTAGCGTCAGTTACAAAATTCTTGCCATCGGATGCGGCAATTAAGGCCTCCCTTTCTTTGGTGGCTTCTTCCAAAACGTGCTCCGGATCTGCTATGTATTTCTTTAAAGAGCCTTCAAAAAGAATGGGTCGGCTTTCTGAGGAACCATGTACCTGTGTTTGTGCCAAAAGATACATATTCCCTGCTTTACTTATTTCCGCAGGAGAAGAATATCTAAATCCTGTTCCATCAAACCTCACCCAGGGATAAGCGTTCTTACCAGCGCCATTAGCTGATCTTCCAATATGTTCCGCCGTTTTATCCTTATCGGCGCTTTGCCTGCCGTATCCCAATGCTACTGCCACTACCTTTGGATGAACCCCCGGAATAATAAGTACCGGCAATTCAATTGCAATACCATTGACAGTGATGGTAACAGTTGGCTTTTGGGGATGTACCTCGTATGAAACCCCATCGCGTTGATTATTCACGATATCAATACCGATAATTTCTTTCGCCAGGGCAGGACACATCAAAGCATAATTGTCCCAGGTCACTTTTGATATCGGATCAGGCAGTTCCTGCAACCACGGGTTGTTGGCCTGGCTACCATTACCCATTGAAATTTTTTGATAAATTACCAATTCATAGTTACCGGCCGCTTTAACAGCAGCGATCTTTGAGGCGGCTGCGGTAACACCTGCATTATTGAATGTACCGCTACCAGCCGGCATCGCGGCGGGTTCGATTATGCCATTTTGTAAGGCTGTATCATACGCATCCTGGGTGCCCGATTTTGCTACCCAATAGTTTTTAAAATAAGTTTCATATTCCAGCACATTACCCGTAAGCTTTAATAAGGAGGTTTGAAATGCCCTTGTCTTAAATAATGGATTGATAGTAGGTTGCACCAGGCTGATATAACCTGTCTTTGGTTCAGCATCGCCCCAGCTTTCTAACCAATGGTGAGCCGGGATACTATATTTACATAGCTCCGTGGTTTCATTCATGGTAGCATTGAAAGAAACAGTAACCGGAACTTTTGAAAGTCCATCTATGAATTTTTTGCTGTCATAATAGGTGTAGGCAGGATTGCTTGCATATATCAGCAAGGCACCCACAGCACCGGCATTCATGTCTGCCACCAGTTTATTCATATCGGCATCAATACCAGCACGATAATTTGAACTAACTGCCCAGTTGATGGTTTTGCCATTTGCACCGATCGCTTCATTAATGGCATTTACTATAATTTGCAGGTTGACATCGTTGCTTCCGCAAACTACCAGGGCCGCTCCCTTACTCGCATTTAAGGCAGCCGCCGCTGCTTCGATCCCTTTATTTAATGCATCATCGCTGATTGCGGGAGCTGTAACAGTGCCTCCTAATTTTGCCAACAAAGCCAGTGCAACAGCAGCCTTTTCGGATGGCCTGTGAATATACCGGTCATCCGCATTACTTCCTGTAAGACTCAATGAGCTTTCAAAATGAATATGGCGGCTCATAGCAGGATGCTCGCCTGTTATTCTCCGGTTCTGTGCATATTGGTATGCAAATTCAACCGGGCTTAACCAGGTGCCCAAAAAATCGGCGCCGATGCTAACGATCACCTTTGCATTATCAAAATGGTAGGAGGGAATTGCTCTTTTACCATAGCACGCTTCATTTGCCAATAGCATACCGCTGTAGCTTACCGCATCATATTGAACGTGACGGCTACCGGTATTTTTGGCCAAAAATTCTGCAATGATTTGTAATGTTGTTGGAGAATTGATAGTGGAACTAAGCAGCACAACCGGTTTTCCACCAAGTCCGCTCATCGCATCGGCTATCATTTTATCAAATGCTTCAAATGTTGTTACTTCTTTGAAATCTGCACCAACCTTTTGCATCGGGTAACGTAGCCGGGTAGTATCGTAAAGATCCAGAACAGACGCCTGAACCAATGCACTGGTTCCACCTTTTGTGATGGAAGATTTATCATTTCCTTCTATTTTAATAGGTCGCCCGTCTCTTTGCTTTACGATTACAGAGATAACATCTCCTTCATTGATGCAGGTGGATGCGTAATAGTTTGCGACACCCGGGGTTATATTATCCGGCTTTTGTAAATAAGGCACCACATGATGAACCGGCATTTCGCAACTGGCAGCCAATGTAGCCGCTACAGTACTAAAGCCCAAATATTTAAGAAAATCCCTCCTTGGAGTCCTGGCATCTAAAATCCCTTTATCATCAAGGTCTTCCAATGGCAGTAATTCTTCTTTAAATTCCTTTTCCGTGGTTTGCAGAAAAGCCTCCGACTGATTTAATTCTCCAAAATTTTGCCAGTACTTTTTTTCCATAATATGATAATGTGCTGATTAGCGAATGTGCTAATTTTTAAAAATGAAAATTCTTTTCTTTTGCAGGCACTCATTAGCTAATTGGCTAATTAGCTAATAATGACATCTTTGACATTCCGTTCCACCAATTTTTTCCACCGTTACACTATCCATTTTACCGGCTTTGATATCATTGTGAAATTTTTCGTAAATGCTGTAGAATTTATTGCCTTCACCGGTAGCTGTATTGTAGAAATCGACTTTTGTTTCCCTGTGGCAGTTAATACACCAACCCATACTAAGTTCGGCAAACTGGTATACTTCGGGCATTTCCTGGATGTTTCCATGACAGGTCTGGCAATTTTGCTTACCCACTTTCACGTGTTGGCTATGGTTAAAATAAACATGATCCGGGAGATTATGTATTTTTATCCATTCAATTGGCTTGCCTGGTTTATCATATTTTTTTGTTTCGGGGTTCCAGCCCGCATATGAATATAACTTTTGTATTTCCGCAGTGCCATTAACCTGTAACCCGTTTTCCCGGAAGATGGCTTCACCTTTATATTCCTTTATTCCCATATGACAATTCATACAGGTGGTTACAGATGGTACATTAGCATGTTTACTGTCCTGTGCCCCACCATGACAATATAAACAACTGATCTGGTTGGTGCCGGCATGAACTTTATGGGAATAATAAATAGGTTGTTCCGGCTGGTATCCTTTCATACGCCCCAGGCCCATATTGGCACTGACATAAAAATACCCCCCAATACAAAATAACACCAGGATGCAGATCATTAAATAACTTTTGTTCCGGTAAAATGGCACTGGTTCAGAGCGGTATATCCCTTCCTTTTCATCGGATAATTTGCGAAGGCTGCTATTAACCTGCAGTAATGTTAAAGCAATTACTGCCAGGATAAGGGTCAGAATTCCAAATAATAATGAATTGTCTTCTTCCGGTGCGGCATTGGGGTCATTTTTGGCCGCTACTACCGGTGCGGTGTACTTATCAGCATAATCGAGGATAGCGGCAATTTCTTCTCTTTTAAGGTTGAACTGTGTCATCCTTGAACCATGTTTGGCAAGCATGGCTTTCGCGTAAGGATCCGTTTCTAACATGGAATTTACGTTGTTCACCCATCTATAAGCCCATTCAGGATCGGGTTCCCTTTTTCTTGCACCCTGTAATGCGGGCCCCGTAAAATCTTCCAATGGTTTGTGGCAGTTGGCACAATTTGCTTTAAAAAGGGCTTCACCATCTATGGCAAAACTGGTATTAGTAAAAGAGACCAATGCAATAAACAGAAAGGTAGCTAAGGTTTTGTTAAAGATTTTTCTATTGGGACTCATACAGTTGAAAACGATATCTGGTGTGGAAAAATATCCTTCTTATGCCACAAAAATAAGTCAGGATATTGACATTATACTAACATTTTAAAAAAAAATTTTACCAGGCCAGGCCTGATTTTCAGCGGGTTGTTGCCTTTGCACCATATCGATTGTCATGAATTTGTCAACAGATTATCGATGACTTCTTTTTTGCTTTTGCCTTCTTTTTTCACGAATTTTTAGCACACTTTTGCGGTATGTTTAAGAAACTGAAACAACGCTGGCAGGTTAATGGAATCAACCTCGCGCTGATCATATGCACCTTTGCATTAGGTGGAAGCCTGTGTGGATTTGCCGGCAGAAAGTTATTAGGGCTTACTGGATTAGAAAATGGATCTTTATGGATATTACTCTATATTATACTGGTATGTCTTCTCTGGCCTTTTTGTGTTTTGATGATCAGTATTCCGTTTGGTCAATTTTCATTTTTCATCGAATACTTAACAAAAATCTGGAAACGAATGAGCGGCAATAAGCAAACAATCATAAGGGTAGCAATTTTTGCCAGTGGGGCTGGTAGCAATGCGGAAAAGATATTGGAACTGATGTCCGCATCACTTTATGCTGGTACCGGGAATTTCCGGGTTGATTTAATTGTATGTAATAAGCCCGGAGCGGGCGTGCTTGCAATTGCAGCGAAATACAATATTGAAACCCTTTTAATTAATAAGGAAAGATTTTTTACAGGGGATGGCTATATCACAGACTTAAGAGCCAGGAGAATTCAATTCATCGTGCTGGCAGGCTTTTTATGGAAAGTGCCGGGATCATTAATAAGGGCGTACCCGAATAAGATCATCAATATTCACCCGGCGCTTTTACCAAAATATGGCGGGAAAGGTATGTATGGGGATAAGGTACACGAAGCCGTTCTTGCTGCCGGTGAAAAGGAAAGCGGGATCACCATTCACTATGTAGATGAATTGTATGACCATGGGAACATCATCTTCCAGGCAAAATGTGCGATAGATGAAAATGATACCGCTGACACGCTGGCTCAAAAAATCCATTTACTGGAGCACGGGCATTACCCGGAAGTGATTGAAGGGTTGCTTAAAATGCAAAATAGCAGTTAAAAGGAACACAGAATCGCTGGAACAAGATTTGTTGGTGTAATATTGTAACCTACAAACCATACTGCCTGTATCAGCAAACAAAAATATATTGTATTATTTTCTTCCTGTTTTTTGCGGCAGGTAAGGTAATGGGGCAACTTACCATCAGTGGTACTGTATATGATTCTACCAAAATCATTGCTGTAATGGATGTATTGGTTAAAAGCGGAAGCGGCACCCAGGCAATAACAGATTCTACCGGTCATTATGATATTGTAACAAAGGATGGGGATTCCCTCACTTTCATTTATCACGATAAACCCACCGCGAAATTTGCTGTAAAGCAGATACCTGATATTGGCAACTTTGATATTTCCCTGCATATCCGGGTAGTTGAAAAATTTCAAACCATGAAGGAGGTGAAAGTGTACACAAAGAATTTCAGGCAGGATTCAATTGAGAACAGGCAATACTATAATAAAATTTTCGGCTATCAAAAGCCGGGTGTGTCCTCGTCCATGAACCCGGGCACAGGGTCCGTAGGACTGGACCTGGATGAATTCATCAATGTTTTCCGGTTTAAGCGAAACAAGCAATTGCGAAAAATGCAGGATCGCTTACTGGAGCAGGAGCAGGAGAACTATATAAAATACCGGTTTAATAAAACAGCAGTGAAAAGGATCACCCGGCTGGAAGGTGACGACCTGGATAATTTTATGGCCCTGTATAAGCCCGACTTTGAATTTACACAAACGGCCACTACGGTAGCGTTTTATCAATATATTTTAACGGCATCTTACCAGTTTAAAAAGGATTTGCTGATGAAGAGAAATAAAACGGAAAATCCATAAGCGGTTGATCATTTATAGTTGATCGTTGAAGGTGGAAAACACTGTACAATTTACAGGTATCAACGTGCAACGACCAACGATCAACCTTTAACCTTTTCAACCCTCCACCTTGTAAATTTTTTATATGGAACAAACCACTTTAGGCATTGGCACCCGGTTACAACACACGCAATACGGCCCCGGCGTTATTTGTGGTATCCGTTATGCCACTTACCTTATTTCATTTATCCATCATGGCATAAAAGAAGTTGACAAAACTGATCCCCACCTGGACGAGATTATTCCGGAAAATGTATCCGTAGAAGTGGAAACACACAGTGAAGTTGAAAACTCCGTATTAAAAATACTTCGTATGTGGAATGGATTTAGTGAAGTGGTGCCGCTTGGTGACAGGTGGATTGGTGGTACATTACTTTTACAACCGGCAGACAAATCTTTAAAACCTAAAGAAATCCCGGTTGCAGACTTTTTTCATAAAATAGTAATGCTTAGAGACCGGATCCGCGTGCTGGAGCAAAACATCAACAGCAACAAAAAATTAAGTGATGAGGATAAAGTAAATATACAGCAGTACATTACCCGTTGCTACGGGTCACTCACTACGTTTAATGTACTTTTTAGAAATAAGGAGCATTGGTTTGTTGGAGAGAAAGGGGGAAAGGAGGAGTAGCCATTAATCATTATCACCCGAAAGATAAGTTGCTGCCTCATAACAGTTGATAAGCGAATAACCTGGTTCAACTATACTGGCCCGCTTCCTCCCTCCAAATATTCATCATTGCGGGCAAATTTCTTTTTATCCTGTTCATTAAAATTTCCTTCAGTTTGCATGTGTTCCTCCCCGTTCAATGGGGGTACCATAGAAGTTAGGGTCGCTTGCTTATTGAACTTTTATTTACGCGGATTTGATACACACCATACTCAGTCGGACTTCCTTAATATTTATTTACTCATTTATTAAAAGATCAAAAAATTAAGCGTAGTAATGGCTGGCACAGGCAAGATCACTGTATTTGGTAACCAATTTATATAACCAAAAATATTTTTCAGGAAAATGAATAGTGAATAAAAACTTAATGCCACCCGCTTTAATTATTTATGAGAACACGGAAATTATCCAACATTAAATTTTAATGAGTTGGATGACTATAAATTTGTTCATATCTTCCTGATCGCATCTTCACTTTCCTGATGGCATTTTCTGAAACATGACATCTTTTAAATGTTAGCATTTAGAAGTTCAAATTACAAATCAACCGAATGAAAAAAACAGTCATTATACTTTTTTTACCCATCCAGCTATTTGCCCAATCATTTACAAAAAATGAAATCAGCCGCTGGCAGCAGCAGGCCTTACGGGTAAATATTATACGCGACAACTGGGGCATTCCGCATATTTATGGAAAAACGGATGCCGATGCCGTATTTGGATTACTCTATGCACAATGCGAGGATGATTTTAAGCGGGTGGAAATGAACTATATCGAAAAACTGGGCCGGCTTGCGGAAATAAAAGGAGAATCGGAATTGTACAATGACCTCTACCTGAAACTCGTCATCGACTCTGCAGGAGCCGTAGAGGATTATAAAAAAAGCCCGGCATGGTTACAAAAATTATTGAATGCTTTTGCTGATGGAATAAATTATTATATTTTTAAACATCCTAATGCCAGGCCCGCATTACTGCACCGCTTTCAACCCTGGTATCCCTTATTGTGGACAGACGGAAGCATCGGCGCCATCAGTACCGGTGATGTTACAGAGGAGGATGTAAAAAATTTCTACACCGGCAATGACGCTCCCGTAGCAGTTAAAGAAAGAATTTTTGAGGAAAATTCCACCGGTTCCAATGGTTTTGCTATTGCCCCTTCCAAAACGGCATCGGGTAATGCCATACTTTATATCAATCCGCATGTAACTTTTTATTTTCGTCCCGAAGTGCAGATGGTGAGTGAAGAAGGCCTGAACGTGTATGGCGCCGTTACCTGGGGGCAATTTTTTATTTACCAGGGCTTTAATGAATACTGCGGCTGGATGCATACTTCCAGCAATGTGGATGTGGCCGACCTGTATGCAGAAAAATTCGTTAAAAACGGGGAAGGACTTTTTTATGAATATGATAAAAAACTACGCCCGGTAACGAAACAGAAAATAATTATCCGGTATAAAAAGAACAATGCCATCGAAACAAAAATTTTTACCGGCTTTTTTACACATCATGGCCCGGTTATGACCAGGAGAAACGGGCAGTACATCAGTGTGAAAGGCTATAACCGCTCGCTCACCAGCCTGGTACAAAGCTGGCAAAGAACAAAAACAAGGGGCCTTGAAGATTATAAAAAAATTATGGAGCTGTATGCAAATACATCCAACAATACCGTTTTTGCAGACAACAAAGGAAACATTGCATATTGGCATGGAGATTTTATACCCAAAAGAGATAAGGGATTGAACTGGAGCAAACCCGTAGACGGAAGCACTTCCGCCACTGAATGGCAGGGCTTGCATACGCTGGATGAGATAGTGCATATATACAATCCGGCTACCGGGTGGATACAAAATTGTAATTCTACCCCGTTTACCGTTTCTGGCGCCAGCAGTCCTAAAAAAGAAAACTTCCCCCCTTATATGGCGCCGGATGGAGAAAATTTCCGGGGTATTAATGCTGTGAGGGTTTTAAGTAATGGGAACGCATTTACGATCGATAAAACAATTGCGGCTGGCTATGACAGCTATCTTTCCGCATTTGAAATACTGGTGCCTGCGCTGGTATCGTCATTCGATAAAAATATAAAGCCCGGCGATTCCCTATTTGAGCAATTGGCTGAACCGATTGACATTTTAAAAAAATGGGATTATTATTCCAGTGAAAATTCAGTAGCAACCACGCTGGCAATTGAATGGGCGGAGCTTTTAACACGAGCTATCCGTAAGGTTTATATTGATGAAGGAGAGGAGGACCAGGTTGTTACAACCAAAAAATTCGCTGCCGGTGCATCGGCAAAAGATCTGTTGATCCCATTGCTTGGGGCTGTAAATAATTTAAAAGTAAAATTTGGTAAATGGCAGGTACCCTGGGGCGATATTAATCGCTACCAGCGGGTAAGCGGCGATATTGACCCGCAATATGATGATAGTAAACCCAGTGTTCCCGTAGGGTATGCTTCAGCGTTATGGGGCATGTTGCCATCGTATAACAGCCGCTATTTTCCCGGTACCAATCAGCGATATGGCGTGAGTGGCAACAGTTTTATATGTGCGGTGGAATTTGGGAAGAAGATAAAAGCAAAATCATTATTGGCGGGTGGGGAAAGCGCTGATCCATTATCCAATCATTTTAACGACCAGCTCGAAATGTATACCAAAGGAAAATTTAAAGAGGTATTATTTTATAAAGAAGATATTATGAAACACGCGGAAAAAAGTTATCATCCGGGGGAATAGGGTTGATTGTTGGCCGTTGATCGTTGGTGGTCTCCGCAACTACCAACGGCCAAACAACCTGCCCGATTCTTATTAATGCATTCATTAAATGTTTTCTATATTTGAAATGTCATGTTCACCAACTAAATAAATTAAATAAATAAAAATATAGTTATGAAAAAACTGCAGTTCCTTTTTTTATTCATGATCCTGCAATCGGGCATCCTTCCTGCACAAAAAATAATACCGGCCGCCAATAGTGAAGCCGTTGGTTTTTCCACACAGCGGCTGCAGCGGATTGATAAGGCCATGAACGAATGGGTACAAAAAGAATGGATGAACGGCGGCGTGGCCCTGATCATCCGAAATGGGAAAATAGCGTATTACAAAGCAGCCGGTTACAATGATCTGGAAAGCAAAGCCCCGTTACAAAAGGAAGCCATTTTCAGAATTGCCTCCCAATCGAAAGCCATCACCAGCGTAGCTATCATGATGTTGTTCGAGGAAGGTAAACTATTGCTGGATGACCCTGTCGCAAAATATATGGCTGCGTTTAAGAACCAGGTGGTATTGGATAAATTCAATGCGGATACTACCTACACTACTGTGCCGGTTAAAAGGGATATTACCATCCGTGACCTGCTCACACATACTTCCGGTATTGGCTATGCGCAAATTGGCAGTAAAGAAGCCAATGCGATTTATGCAAAAAATAATATAACCGCCGGTATCGGCGTTATAAACAGCACCCTGCTGGATGCAATGAACCGCCTGGGTAAATTACCATTGATGCACCAGCCCGGTGAAAAGTTTACCTATGGTTTAAATTCTGACCTGCTTGGCTGTTTGGTAGAAGTTATTTCGGGCAGTACACTCAATGATTTTCTCAAAACACGCATCTTTGAACCACTGGGCATGAAGGATACTTACTTTTTTGTTCCTCAGGATAAAGCCAGCCGCCTCGTCAATTTGTACAGGGAAGATTCATTGGGGCATTTACAAAAATCAGATGGCAATATGCTCAACGGACCAACCGTGGTCAATTACCCACTAATAAAAAGTGCCTATTATTCCGGTGGCGCCGGGTTATCCTCCACCATTTACGATTATGCTGTTTTTTTACAGATGCTTTTGAATGGAGGCAAATATGATGGAAAGCAATTGCTTAGCAGGAATAGTGTAAGGATGATGACCATGAACCAGATCGGTGACCTGAGTTTGGGCGTTAATAAATTTGGGCTTGGTTTTGAGGTGGTAACAGAAAGAGGAAGTGCCCGTACACCCGCACAGGAAGGCACTTTTGATTGGGGCGGCGCTTTTGCTACTTCCTATTGGGTGGATCCTAAAGAAAAAATGGTGATGCTTTTTTACCGCCAGTTACAGGGAGGCAGCCATGGAGATGTAGTGGAAAAGTTCAGGGCGCTCACTTACCAGGCTATTACAGATTGACAGGAGCCGTGAAGATGGTTTCATAATCTGGAAGATAACTATAAACTTTCTAAATAGATTGAAGGCATTGTAAACAGCGCCTTCAATTTTTAATGAATCCATCATTATGCAGGTAAATAAGGTCATAAAAAATTCCGTTGCTTTCTTCCTGATAGTCTTTTCTATTTCCATTACAAATGCCCAATCTACTGATAGCTGGTATAAGGTTTTTACAGGTAAAATAGGTAATTATACCGCTACCCTTCACCTACATAAATCACCCAAAAATTACAACGGTTACCTGTGGTTCCTTCAAAATCAGCGGCCCATGCAACTTTACTATACTGAGCCGTTAAAACAAACAGACAGTATTATAATAAGTGCAAACAACGGTGCCATGAGTATCATCCTTACAGGAGTATTGAAGGAGGATAGTTTTAATGGCATTAGTGAGCTGTCAAAAGATAATGGCACACCAAAGCAGGATGTTTTTGAATTGCACCCTGGCAGTGAAAAAATATTTACGCCATTCAGTTATTATCATACAACAGGGTTTTCCAAATTACCACCAGCCTTGAAAAATGAATCGACCTGCGATTTTACAGCCTCCGCTATCTGGCCGGTAAACAACGGAAGCACAGACCAGGCATATAAGAAAGGTATCCGGCAAATGCTTGGTATAAAATCGCCGGTGGTGGAAACCGGCAAGTGGCTGACCGATGATAAAAACAGGTATATCGCTGAATGGAAAAAGGAAAATGGTAAACTCTCTCCAAAAGAGGCATCCGAAATGGGCTTATCATTATCAGCGGAGGAAGAGAACCGGGTGTTGGTGATGTATGAAAATGAAAAAAATATTACCCTTGCCAATTATAATTTCAGCTATAGTGGCGGGGCGCATGGCAATTATGCAACCACCCTCTCTACGTATAACAAGCGAACCGGGAAGAAATTAATATTAACGGATGTAGTAAATGCAGCCGGTATTAAACAATTACCAAAGATACTGGACCAGGTTGCCAGGTTGCAGTACGGTATAAAAAATAATAAGCCGCTTGACCAAAATGAATTTTTGGTTAATAAAATTGGGCCCAGCGAAAATTTTTATATAACCGGCAATAGTATCGGGTTTATCTATGCAACCTATGCCATTAAACCCTATGTTGATGGCGAGATAAATTTGCTGGTGCCATTCACTGCGTTGAAGTCTTACCTGCAACCGGGGATTGATTCAAAATGATCCCCGGAAGAATTTCTGTTCAAATAATTGAATTTACCTGCGTTTATTTTACCCTCCAGGCCATTAAGAATCTATATTGAAACTTTGAAATATTTGACCGATATTCATTCTTGTAAATAAAAAGAGATGAATAAAAACCGGCTGGAAGCATTTAGCGATGGCGTGCTGGCTATCATTATTACCATCATGGTATTGGAAATAAAAGTACCCCATACAACAGCGTGGAAAGAACTGGAGCCATTGATACCGGTACTGTTGAGTTATGTGATCAGTTTCCTGCTGGTGGGCATTTACTGGGGAAATCACCATAATCTTTTACATTGTGTAAAGCATATAAATTCAGGTATTCTTTTATCAAATCTTCATTTATTATTTTGGTTATCACTTGTACCGGTTGTGACCGGGTGGATGGGTGAAAATCATTTTCGCGCCAATACCATCATTGTGTATGCAATCCTATTGGTGATATGCGGACTTGCCTATGCGCTTTTGCAAAACAGGATATTAAAATCTATCGACCAGGAAAACTTAATGGTAGTAGCCATTCAAAAGCAAACACCAAAAGTTGTATTCTCCCTTGTTGCAGACGTAGCAGCGATTCCATTTGCATTTGCATACCCTGCTATTTCAGGTATATTGTTTATTGTTCAGTCAGCAATCTGGCTCGTTCCCGATAAGAATATTGAGAAAGCCTTTAAAAATTTGAATGCAGAAAAATAACCGGTAATGCAGAAATGCACTGATTTTTAACACCATCCTGCAGGAACTGTTTTAAAGAAGATGCCTAAACATAACTAAATACCAGCGCTTGATTATATTCAGATTTTAGCAGAGCTTTTCTTTAAAAAGGTCTTTTTTTGTTTGTCCGCGAGCTTTTGAAGATTCTTTAATATTCTTTTTGGATGCACCTTTTCACGGTCATGGCTTAGCAAAATCGACCATGGCTTAAGTTCATCAACCTGTGAAAATATCACATTCAGGATCGCAATGGTCGGCAATGCCAGAAACACCCCCGGCAGACCAATCAAACTACCGCCGATCACTACGCCAACAATGGTCATCAGGGCATTGATCTTGACCTTCGATCCAACGATCTTTGTCATTAAAAAATTGGCATCTAAAAAGTGGATGATTTCCATACTCACCAGTATCCAGATGATGTTATGCATGTCCGATGAATTTCCCAGCGTTACTATAACAGTAAAAAGCAGGCCCGTAAACAAACCTACATAAGGAACAATATTGAGTACGGCTGCAAATACGCCGAGAAAAATAGCATATTTAACCCCGATCAATAATAAAACAATGGAATTACAGGTTGCTACAATGGCCATTTCTATTAACAGCCCGGTCATGTATTTTTGAATGATCTGTTTTGATTCAAGTAGCACATATTTAAGGCTTTCTTCGTGCTCGCTGTTAAAAACAGCGAATAGAAATCTTTTGATCAGGTGCCTGTAACAAAGGATCAGGAACGAATAGATCGTTACCATCACAATAAGAAAAGCAGTTCCGGATAGGGTAAGAAAAGTTTGCCCGATGTATTGCCCTCCCGAATGCCTGATACCTTCCTTTGCATTTTCAATAAAGATCTTTTGTTGTGCCGAACTGATATGCAGTGTTTGCTCCGCCCAGGTTTGTAATGTGGTGAGGTGCTCAGCAAGGTGCTCCCGGATTGATTGAATATCATTAAAAAAGCCGGCCATCTGAGAGGTAAGAAAATAAATAGTGCCTGCAATTATAGCCAGGGCAAGTATCACCGCTATAAAGTTTGCAAGGGTAGCTGGCAAAAATCTTCCCAGGAAATTGGTAACCGGTAACAATAGAATGGATAAAAGAATAGAAAAGTAAATGGGCACCAGCACGCCATGCCCAAGATAAATAAAAACACCGATCAGCAGGATCATTAAAAGCTGGTAACTCAACTTTTGAGGATAGGACACCGGTCTAAGATTATTCATTATAAGTAGGTTGAAGTTAATTGGCTAATGTGCTAATGCGCTGATTGTAAATATAGTTCCATTTTTCAAGAGCATTTAATAAGCGAATTAAATTTTATCCTTAAGATAACAGTGGGTAAAATATGTGCCAGATTTTCCGGCAAGTCCAATGCGTGTGTGTAAAAGCCTGTGGGGATTTTATTACTCACTGTGGCGCGGTTATGCGTATAGGTAGGGTCCTGTCCCCGGATGCTGTTTAAATTTTTTCTTTTTGCCACGAATACTCAAATTTGCACGATTTTTTTATAAAAAATTGTCTTTATACGTGTATTCGTGGCAATTAAAAAGTTCCATGGGAAGTACTGAAATCATTTTCAGACGGTTTCTTAAACAGCATAAAAATATTAATGGCCACAAGGGCCATTAGTTAAACTTAGATGATATTTAATGTCAGGACAAACTACCGGTTTTTAAAAAAAATGAACCCCTTCTCTGATTATTTTACTTCCCCGCTATTATTGTATTGCATTGTCCGGTTGTTTCCACTTACATATTTGTCTTTGAATCTCTGATGTATTGCGTCAGGTTGTTTAACACCGTTTACAATTAATTCTTCATTGCTTAATTTGTATGAAAACAACTCCTTTTTATCCTTTATTAAATTCTCTTTTATAAAATCTGCGATAACATTCTCCTGCATTTTTTTTGATTCTTCCATGTCCCGCCTTGATTGCTCCATCTCCTTCCTGGATTGTACCATTTCTGATTTTGAGCGTGCCAAATCTTTTTTCACCTGCTCCATTTCTATCTTTGCCTGTTTCATGTCACGTTCCATTTCTATTTTTACCCGCTCCATTTCTTTTTTTGCCTGTTCCATATCACGGTCCATATTTTTCTTTGCCTGCTCCATTTCTAACTTTGCCTGTTCCATTTCTATTTTTGATTCCTTTGTCGTTAACATTTCCTGTTCTTTTTTTGCCTGTTCCATATCACGGTCCATCACCTTTTTTTGCACCTCCATTTCTTTCTTTGACTGTTCCATTTCCTCTGCCATTTCCTTTCTTTGCTGCTCCATTTCAACTGCCATTTCCGCTTGTTCTTTCTCCATTTCCAATTTTGCCCGCATCCTATCTTTTTCTGACTCTGCCAGGTCTGCCCTGGATTCTTCCTGATCTTTTCCCGATTGCACCATATCCACTTTTGCCTGTAACAAGATCTTGTCAGTAACAGATTTATAGCCGGCTATTTTTTCAGCAGGTATCTTTTTACCATTCACATACAATTCAGAAACCTGGTCATTCTTAGTCACTATTTTATATTTCCTGCCATTGAGTGAGCTATTAATTGTTCCATTTAAAACATCTTTACGCTCCAAATCCCTGTCTGGAACAGTATCATTCATTGCCACAAGATCAGCAGGGGCTTTTTCGGTAAGGGGAATATCCTTATTTTGTAAAGTTGTATTTGTTTCCAGTGTTGTATGCCGCAAATTATTTGAAGAGAACGCAAAAATAAATATGCTGGTAATGATCATGCCTGCTGCTAAAAATTTCTTTTCCATGTTGTTCAAAGTTTTGTTGTTTTTATAAATAATTCTTTTTACCCGGTTCATTAAATGATTTTTTTCGCCTCCAAATGCGTTCGTCAAAGGAGAAGCTAACTGCAGCTCAAATCCCTGGAAGGCGATCAGGGCATTGATATAGTTACGCTTGTTGTCGGTATGGCTAACTGCTATATCGTCGCAACAATTTTCCCGCTCCGATTTTATTAAGCAAGAAACCCATCGTACAGCCGGGTTAAAGAAGAAAATGATCTCTACGATATGCTGCACCAGGTTTACAAGAAAATCTTTACGGCGGATATGCGCTAATTCGTGTACCAGTATTGCTTCTACCTCATCTGTCGGTAGCGATGCCAGCATGCCGGCAGGGAATAAAATAACCGGTTTAAAATAGCCGATTACCGCAGGCAAACCCGACATTCCAGACTGTAGTAGTGTGACCCGTTTATTTATTTGAAGCTGCCGGCTCAATTCAGTGATCCTGTTGTTCCAATATTCGCCCGGGGAAATGGTTTGCCTCCTTTTTAACTGGTACACACCATACAGGCCAGCTGTGAGCCTGGCACACCGCAATAAAATGATGAAGAGCCAGGTTAATACGATCCACGCGGCGTTTGCATTAAAATACTCCACAGCCTTATCGGCAATAGATAATTTATTTTCTGCAACCAAAGGTGTTATAACGGGCTGTAGGCTGATCATTGTTGAAGCCGGTATTTCCGGTACTCCGGGTACGATCGGCGCATTTGAAATTACCTGCGAACTGAAGGTTGCTAAAACGCCCGTTATAAAAATCAACAACGCCCCGGTTAACAAGTTATAGCGAAGTGCCGGGGCCGCCTTTTTTGTAAAAAATACAACGCAGGCCGCAAACATGGCCAGTAACATTCCCTGCCAGAGTGAATGGATAAGCGTCCAGCTTAAAGCCCGGATGATATCTTCCCTGAAAACAGGGATTGAAAAAAGTAAAGGCATACAATATTTTTTAAGTCAGTTAACTTTTATCAAGCTTATTCAACAGATCCTTGATTTCCTGTAATTCTTTTTTGGCCGTTTTTTTGTTGCCCAGCAATTGCATCATTAAATTACTGGCCGATCCATTGAACATGGAATCTACAAACCTGTCCAATAAAAAGCCTTTCGTTTTTGCTTCTTCCATTGCAGCAATATAGATATGCTTCATATTGGTTTCATCCCTTTTTAACATCTTCTTTTCCGCCATTATCTGCATCAGCTTTAATGTAGAAGTATATTGTACCGCGCGCTTTTGTTCGTTCAATGAATCGTTTACAAAACGAACGGTTGAAGGGCCATGCTGCCATAAGATTTGCAATATTTCCAACTCAGATTTGGTAGGCTCCGATTTTGGAGTATCCTTTTTTTTAATGCTCATGCCCTAAAGGTAGGAAAAAATTCGTACGAATGCATACTTACCATATCTTTTTATTTTTTTTAACAACCCGGCAATTCTTCATATCTTTTATAAAATAAAAACCGGTTAAAATATTACCCATGCAATTAAACATTTTCAAAGACTATCAAACGCTCTCCCTTCATGCCGCTGAAGCGATTGTGGAAACAGTAAAAAGCAAGCCAACCGCAGTACTGTGTTTCGCAACCGGCGACACGCCGCGCCTTGCCTATGAACTGGCGGCAAAAAAAGCGATCAATGAAAAGGTGGATTTTACCCTTTGCACATTTATCGGCCTGGATGAATGGGTAGGTATTCCGGAACAAAATACAGGTAGCTGCCGCTTCTTTTTGGAAAACCTGGTTTTTCAACCCTTGCTTATCGAGCCAGCCCGGATCCATTTGTTCGATGCCATGTCGGCAGACCTTGACAGAGAGTGCAGGAAAATGGATGAAGCCATTGCGGAAACCGGGGGTATTGACCTGATGATTGTAGGCGTAGGGCTCAATGGACATATAGGTTTTAATGAGCCGGGGGTGTCGCCCGAACTATATGCTCATGTAATCAACCTCGATAATATCACGCTGTCAACCGGTCAAAAATACTTCTCAGGCGCAACCGCTTTAAAGCAGGGAATTACATTGGGGCTAAAGCAGGTATTGCAAAGCAAAAAACTGATCCTGATGGCAAGCGGCACTAAAAAAGCGAAAGTGATACAAAAAGCTCTTGAGGAACCAATCAATAACGATATGCCTGCCGGCATCATCAGAACTCATCCGCAGGGCCAGGCAATGATCGATGAAGATGCAGCGGCTTTACTTCATTTACAAAGCACCGCACCAGCATCAGAATGAGCCATTAACCAAGTACTTGTCAAAATGTCAAATGATCTTCGCCACCGGTTGATGATGATATTAAAAAACAGTAGTAAAGAAAAGACCCAAATATCGAATGATTGGTTTTTAACAACCTGGCATTTATAAAATAGAAATGGAAAAGAACATAGACTGGCCAAAACGATTGGCTATCTTGTGCATAATGAAAAAGCAGTCTCAAATCTTATCTAAACAGACTGGCATATATTTGCTGCGAATTGATCAGCAAAACCGATAAAAATTAAACCAATGAATACAAACAGACTTTCAGACACGATCGCTGCCGCATTGAATGCCCAAATGACCAAGGAAGCACATGCTTCTCAAATTTACCTGTCGTATGCATCATGGGCCGACAGCCAGGGATTTGGGGGGATTGCCAATTTTCTTTTCAGGCACGCCCAGGAAGAAAGAAATCACATGATGAAAATATTGGAATATATTTTAAAAAGGGGCGGTACAGTAAAAGTGACCGCCATTCCAGGTCCGCCGCCCGATCCTAAAAACGTTAATAACTGCTTTGAAAAAGTATTTGAGCACGAAGTTGATAATACGAAAGCGGTGTATAGCCTGGTAAAACTAAGTCTTACTGAAGAAGACTGGGCTACCTGGAGCTTTATGCAATGGTTTGTAAAAGAACAAACCGAAGAAGAAACCCTGGCCATGAATTTATTAGACAAGATTAAAATTGCGGGCGGAGAGAAGATCAACAGCGATGCCTTATACTCTCTTGACAGGGACCTGGAAACAACACCGGATGATGCGAAACTTGCACAGGATGTAACTGCTGATAATCCTTAAGCTATCGGAATACGGGTAATGACGGATATCAAACCCCGGGGGCTTGCGCTTTATGAGTGGGCAAGATCTTTAATTTTGCCAGGGAAGGAATCATCGCAATAATCCGGCAATTTATTATAAAGGATACCCTGGTTTTCAATCGTGCCATTTTTATAAAACCCGGTGAATTCCCCCTGCATTGTCTTCAACGACGAATCAATGTAATGAACAGACATAAACAAATTACCCTCTTTCTTGTAAAAATAATCCAGCCTGAATAGTACATCTTCCCTGATCCCTTTGGCTATTACAATTGCTTTGGAAGCCTTTGTGCTGGTAAGGTCCTCGTTAAAATAATATACCTACTTATATGCCTGGCCATTACAAATATTCAACAAACCAAACAGAAGGATTACATAAAACAAAAAAAGTTTTTTCATAAATAATTATAGCGACTTTCAGGTGATAAAATATACCATTAAGTTAATTATTTTTTCAATCTGATCGAAAAATTTTTTCCACCTCATTACGACGACAAACCTGTGGGGATACAGGTGCGGCAAATGGATGCATACAAATTGAAGGTTGCTGAAGGCAGGCGCTCAACGCCAGGTATATTAATGCAGCGAAGAAATTTTGCCGGGAATTAATAAATAACCGGATAAATCCGGAAATGAAAAGAAGGCTGGTTGTATTTGATAGATCAAATTTGCGATGTATTTGAAACGGTGCTTTTCATGCCGGCATGGAGGAAGTAATGTATATTGGAGATGCCAAATGTGCCAGCTGCTCGGGAAAAGATAGGACCTCATTTTATGCCGGGGTAGTAAATACCATCCGGGATCACCTGGCTTTGAAAAGGCGCCAACTGTGGATTTGGGGCGGCGGGGCTGATTGATAAAGAACCACCGGAAGTGGGTGAATCGCCTTGTGCAGGCTGTAATTCATATATCTTAAATTGAATATCGCGATTGTCCTTTTCGTTTTTCATTTCACCACAGCTTTTGATTTCCGGATCCTGCAGTCCCGTCGTTTTTTTTATGATTAGTTAAAGTGCTATGTTACAAAGTTTAATACTTTTAAACGGGAGATCTTTACGCAACATTAGAAAAAAGTTACATAATTTACATGTTTGAAGACGCTGGAAGCATTTTTCGTCAATATCCGAAAGGCTGAACATATCATAGATTTATCTGCTCAAAAATATTATATGAAAAAATGGCGCTATTTTGTTTTTTTACTCGCATATACAACAGCGCAATCGCAAATGCTTACTGTAGAAAAAATTATGCGTGATGCCAAATGGATCGGTACTTCCCCCTCGGGCATTTTGTGGACATACGATAATAAAGCGATCCTCTTTAACTGGAATCCTGAAAAAGCCCTCAGCGATTCTGTGTATAGTTGTCAGTTAAACAGTACAGCGCCTTTGAAACTGAATTACAAAGATGCCCAGCTTGCCAAAGCTATTAGAGGCGGTACTTATAACCATGCACATACAAAAATTACATTCATTTATAAAGAAGATGTTCATTTGATCGATATTATTTCGGGTAAGATCAACCGTGTAACACAAACACAGGAAGAAGAGCGAAACCCTTCCTTTATAATGAATGAAGCGTGGATAGCTTTTCAAAGCGGAAGGGATCTTTTTGCATGGAACATTGCGACAGGCAATACCCGGCAGCTTACAGATTTTGAAAAAGAAAAACAGCCTGTAAAAAAAATCATCTCCCAGGATCAGTGGCTGCAGCAACAGCAACTGAATACATCCGATGTAATTAAAAAAAGAAAGGAAAAAAAAGATGCGCAAACGGCTTACCTGGAACGGATGAAAGATGCTGACAGTATCCATATCATTTATACGGGCGATAAAAAAGTGACGGGCATGCAGGTTAGCCCGGATGGTAGGTTTATCAGCTACAACCTGTCGGAAGAAGCAATCAATACAAAAACTGCAATTGTTCCAAACTATATCACTGAAACAGGCTACACTACTGATATTGCCAGCCATAGCAAGGCGGGGGTACCGCACGGAAAAAATTTGTTCTATATTTTCGACAGGATAAAAGACACGGCAATTTTAGTGAAAATGGATTCTCTGCCTGGCATTACTGATAAACCGGATTACACCAAAGATTATCCCGCAAAATTCAGTGATACGGCGCATCCTGTGAGGGAAGTTTATACACAAGGCATTTATTGGAATGAAGAAGGGAGCGCCGCCGTACTCGATATTCTTTCCCGGGATTTTAAGGACCGCTGGTTAATGCAGCTGGATGCGGCTACCGGCAAATTAAAACTCCTCGACCGCCAACGCGATGAAGCATGGATCGGGGGACCCGGTATTGGCTGGATTGGTGCAGCAAATTCGGGCTGGATCAATGAGCACCTGTTTTATTTCCAGAGTGAAGCCAGCGGTTATTCACATTTGTATAGTTATGATATTACCGCGCATTCAAAAAAACAATTAACACAGGGCAATTATGAAATTCAACAGGCAATCCCCAGCCTGGATAAAAAATATTTTTATATTATCAGCAATGAAGAGCACCC
>JBDTVX010000010.1:0-30192 GCA_040007015.1 Ferruginibacter sp.
GCTCTAAATACAAATTTGATTCATCGAAATAATCATTTGATATTTTTAATGAGTACTATGATGAACTGGGTGAATGTTACCGGATATTTTTCCCTGCTCTGAAAAATTTTGCGTTTCAACATTTGAACACAGCACTTAATAATAGTTGATTTCTTTTATATTTGTCAATAATAAAATAACATACATGAAAAAAAGATCATTCGTAGTTGTATTGATGTTGGGATCTTGTATTGCTTTGCAGGCTCAAATAAAATTACCACCGGTAGATAAATCGCCTATGGATATGAGTTATTACCCGAATGGCTACCCGGTTTTGAAAATCCAGGATAAAGTAACAGAACCCCTGGTGGCAAGAGTCGTTTTCAGTCGGCCACAAATGAATGGCCGCTCTATTTTTGGTGAATTATTGGAATATGGAAAAGTTTGGCGCCTGGGTGCAAACGAGGCTACTGAGATCGAATTTTTTCAAAACGTAAAAATTGGCGAAACAAGGATAAAGAAAGGCCGGTATACGATGTATTGCATACCATATCCTGAGAAATGGACCCTTATTATCAACAAAGAAACGGATACCTGGGGATCTTTTAAATATGATGAAGCCAAAGATATTGTAAGAACAGATGTTCCCGTTCAAAAACAAACAGAGACCTTAGAGGCTTTTGTAATGGCATTTGACAAAGCGCCAACAGGGGCTATCTTAATTATCGCATGGGATAACCTGAAAGTAAATCTACCCATCAGTTTTTAATCAATGATAGTTTTTTTTGATGTCCCGGCAGATTGCCGGGATTTTTTTGGATATTTACAACATGTGTGGAATCGCAGGAATAATTTCATTGAACCATTCGCTGATTAGTAAAGAGCGGATCATAAAAATGATGGATTCAATTGCTCACCGCGGACCGGATGGAGAGGGCTATTGGATAAATACGGATGGGAATGCCGGGTTTGGCCATCGAAGGCTGGCAATTATTGATTTAAGCAGGGATGCGGCGCAACCCATGCAATTGCAGCCAGGCGTTTCGCCTTCCGCAGAGGGTAATGATCAAAAATATACCATTACTTACAACGGCGAAATTTATAATTACATTGAGATCAAAGAAGAGCTTTATAAAAACGGATACCGCTTCCATTCGCAATCTGATACAGAAATTATTTTAGCAGCTTATGACTATTGGAAAAAAGACTGCGTTTATCATTTTGACGGGATGTTTTCATTTGCGATATGGAACGATAAAGAAAAAACGCTTTTTGCCGCCAGGGACCGTTTTGGTGAAAAGCCTTTTTATTATTATGAAGATAAGGACCAGTTTATTTTTGGCAGTGAAATGAAGGCCCTATGGGTAGCAGGTATAGAAAAAAAAACGGATGAAAAAATGCTGCTGAATTATATCACGCTGGGGTATGTTCAAAATGCCAATGATAAAGAGCAAACTTTCTTTGAAAATATTTATTCTCTTCCTCCGGCTCACTATCTGCAAATTAATTTTTCAAGCTTCAGAGCTCAAATTCATGCCTATTGGGATATAGATAAAGAAAATACCATCCCCATTTCTGCCGCCGGGGCAATAGAGCAATTCACAGACCTGTTCACGAAATCTGTAAACAGGAGATTAAGAAGCGATGTTAGTGTTGGCTGCAGTCTTAGTGGCGGGCTGGATAGTTCGGCCATTGCTGCAACTATTCATCAGCTACAAAAAAGAAATAGCCGGCTGCAAACCTTTTCCGCTGTCTTTCCCGGATTCAAAAAAGACGAATCTGCCTACATTCAAACGGTGGTAAAAAAATTTAATTTACAAAATTTCCAGGTAGTCCCTACCGCAGAGGGCCTGATAAAAGATTTTCAAACGCTCTGTTATCACCAGGAGGAACCTTTTGGATCTTCAAGTATTTATGCTCAGTTCAAAGTATTTGAATTAGCCAAACAGCATCATATAAAAGTTTTACTGGATGGGCAGGGCGCAGATGAAACGCAGGCCGGATATAACAATTATATTCATTGGTACCTGCAACAGCTGTTGAGCAGGAATAAATTCAGTGAGGCCCAGAAAGAAAAAAATATTTTTCGGAAAAAGAAAATACCTTTTAAATGGGGCGCTAAAAATTACCTGGCTGCTTTTTTACCCTCGCATGCTTCTATCCGGTTAGAAAGAAATGAATATAACAAAGCGGTGCGTCAAACCGATATCAATCCCGATTTTATCAGCTCGCTGCGGGGAAGGGAATGGGAGGGCATCCATAAACCGATCGTCACCAAATTAAATGATATTTTATATTTCAATACTTATATAATGGGCCTTGCCGAACTGCTTCGGTTTGCTGACAGGAACAGCATGGCACATGGCCGGGAGGTCCGTCTGCCATTCTTAAATCACGAGTTGGTGGAATTTGTTTTCTCGCTACCTGCTCACTTTAAAATACAAGAAGGCTGGACAAAATGGCTGCTTCGGAACTCCATGAATAAAATATTGCCCAATGAAATCGTGTGGCGCAATGATAAGGTTGGTTATGAACCGCCCCAGCACCAATGGATGCTAAACAAATCATTGCAGGATTATATCCATGAATCAAAAAGAAAACTGGTTAATAACCGGATTTTGAAAGCATCGGCACTCAATAAAAAAGTATTGCCACTGAATGCCCACGACAAGGATAATTTCGACTGGAGGTATTTATGCGCCGCGCAAATAATATGATCTTTTTTTAAGGTATCCAACCTATTGACCAATGGGTTGGATACCTTACTAAATTGGCCTTACTTTGCATATCATTAATACAAAAATTTCATGAATACAGAAGAACCAATTTTGCCTGAAGTGAGCAATACTATGAAATTAGCTACTAAAATAATTCGTGCAGGTGCGGAGCCGGACCCCGGTACAGGAGCAATTATGACTCCCATTTATCAAACCTCAACTTACGTACAAACCGCGCCTGGCAAGCATAAAGGCTACGAGTATGCGCGGAGTCAGAACCCTACCCGTAAAGCACTGGAAGATGCACTTGCAATCATTGAAAATGGAAGATACGGGTTGGCTTTTGCCAGTGGAGTAGCTGCCACGGATGCAGTGATCAAACTATTATCGCCGGGGGATGAAGTTATTGCCGCCAATGATATGTATGGAGGCACTTACCGGCTTTTTACTAAAGTGTTTGAAAAATTCGGGATAAAATTTATTTACGTCGACACTACCAATATTGCAAATGTGGAGTCTTCTGTTACATCCCATACGAAACTGATATGGATAGAAACACCTACCAACCCGCTGATGAACATTAGCGATATCGCCGCTATTGCAGCTATTTCAAAAAAAACCGGGGCTTTACTGTGTGTGGACAATACATTTGCTTCCCCCTATCTGCAAAACCCGTTGGACCTGGGTGCCGACATAGTGATGCATTCCTCCACTAAATACCTGGGCGGGCACAGTGATGTAATACAGGGAGCACTGATCATGAATGATAGCTCGCTAAAGGACCAGTTATATTTTATACAAAAAAGTTGTGGTGCGGTACCGGGCCCGATGGATTGTTTTTTAGTTTTGAGGGGCATTAAAACCCTGCACATACGCATGCAGCGGCATTGTGAGAACGGCGCTGAAATAGCACATTATTTATCCGGCCATCCAAAGGTTGACAGGGTTTACTGGCCGGGCTTTGAAGACAATGCAGGCTATGCGGTAGCAAAAAAACAAATGCGCGATTTTGGTGGAATGATCAGTTTTACCTTAAAAGATAACAGTATTGAAGCTGCAAACAAGGTTTTATCATCAACAGTTATTTTTGCCTTGGCTGAAAGCCTGGGAGGAGTAGAATCACTGATCAATCATCCTGCAAGCATGACACATGCGAGTATTCCCAGGGAAGAACGGATCAAAAACGGTTTGACGGATGGATTGATCCGTTTGAGTGTTGGCATTGAAGACGCCGGTGATTTAATTAAAGATCTGAAACAGGCCATTGGATAAATGTTCATGAATGAAAATATTTTAAAAAAATTGCTGGATAGTAAGGTGGAACAGTACAATCAACCTTCATTTATTAAAGACGATCCACTGGGTATCCCCCATCGTTTTACAAAAAAACAGGATATAGAAATTGCAGGTTTTTTTGCAGCCATATTGGCCTGGGGAAATCGTAAAAGCATTATCAATTCCTGTGATAAGCTATTGGGTGCAATGAATAATTCGCCCTATGATTTTATTATGAACATTGATTGGAACAATGACCCGCGCAGCCTCTCCCTTTTTGAAAAATTTGTTCACCGTACATTTAATGAAATGGATCTGTGGCACCTGCTTAATTTTTTAAAATATCATTTTTTAATTAAAGGCGAACAAAGCCTGGAAACCGCTTTTACAAAATGGATGCTCCCTGGTGATACAACCGTTGAGAATGCTTTAATTGGATTTCATGAGTATGTGTTTGGTTTTGATGAAGAAGCAAAAGAAGAAAAACATTGCCGTAAACACATTGCCACACCATCAAAAAAATCTGCCTGCAAAAGATTGAATATGTTTTTAAGATGGATGGTAAGAGATGACAAAAAAGGGGTTGATTTTGGCATTTGGGAAAATATTTCCAGCTCCCAGCTGATCTGCCCGATAGATGTACATGTATCAAGGGTGGCAAAAAAATTACACCTCTTAACCCGCAATCAAACCGATTGGCAATCTGCCATCGCGCTTACTGCAATTTTAAGCAGGTTAGACAAAGAGGATCCCGTAAAATATGATTTCGCATTATTTGGATTAGGGGCAATGGAACATTTTTAAGCATTCATCGTGCTATCATTAAAAGTGAATAACAAAATGGAAAATGAGGAACTCATAAAAGAGCTTAATAAAAACATGGCGATTGCTTTGCCGGGTGAAATCTCTTTGGATAAACTGCAAATTCAACTGGCTTCGTACATTAATCAGCTCATACAAAATGATTTTCAAAAATTAATTATGCTCCTTTACCGTATAGATGTAGGTGAACAAAAATTAAAAAAACTGTTGCAACAACATCCTGATGAAGAAGCAGGTAAAATCATTGCTGCGCTGATCATTGAACGGCAACTGCAAAAGATAAAAACACGCCAGCAATTTAACCGGTACGATGATAATTTTACAGAAGAGGAGAAATGGTAATTAAGATCACTGGCTTTAATATTGCACATCGGTAAATATGAAGTGTATAAAAATAAAGCCTGCCCGGATAATGCTTTCTTGTCATAGCGTTCATCCATGTTTTATAACTAATTTTATCTTCAATTATAACATTTATGAAATTAGTTACCTATTTAAAAAACGAACAGGAGCAACTGGCAATATGCGTAGACGGCAATTTATATGATACCGATAACCTGCACCCCGATCTGCCGATCAGCATGGCCATGTTTTTAAATTACTGGGAAGATGTATTTCCCCTTGCCCAGGCCGCAGAGCATAAGATCAAAGCGGGAATGGTAAGAAGTGTTTTATCGGTGCCCTATGCAAATGCTGACCTACTGGCCCCGGTGCCTCACCCAAGCAGTTGCAGGGACGGATATGCTTTCCGGCAACATGTGGCCGCTGCAAGGCGCAACAGGAAACTGGACATGATACCGGAATTTGATCAATACCCTATTTTCTATCTTACCAATCACAACAGTATACAGGGCCCTGGCGGCGTTATCTGTATGCCCGATCATTTTGAAAAATTGGATTTTGAACTCGAGGCCGCAATTGTCATTTGCAAAAACGGCCGGAATATCCCCGCTGCAGAAGCGGATGAATATATAGGAGGGCTAATGATCATGAATGATCTGAGTGCAAGGCGCCTGCAAATGGAGGAAATGTTATTGAATCTGGGGCCGGCAAAAGGAAAAGATTTTGCTACCGTGATTGGCCCGATGCTGGTTACACCGGACGAACTGGAACACCATGAAGTAGCTTGCAAAGAAAACCACACAGGAAAGAGTTGGAACCTGGGCATGAAATGCCGGGTAAATGATATACTTGTTAGTGAAGGAAACCTAAGCGATATGGACTGGACCTTTGCAGAAATAATAGAACGAAGCAGTTATGGCGTAAACCTGTATCCCGGCGATATTATCGGTAGCGGAACGGTAGGCACGGGTTGCTTTTTGGAACTGAACGGCACCGGTAAATTAAATGATCCGGACTATGTGGAACAATGGCTAAACGAGGGCGATATTGTAGAGATGGAGATTGATGGGCTGGGAACTTTATCGAATACAATTGTGAGGGATGAAAGCGATTTTTCAATATTAGCATTAAAAAAATAATGAAAAGCATATCTCTTAAAGATATAAGTGTAGCCGCAGCACAACATTTCCTGCACCATGCAATTGCCCCAAGGCCCATTTGTTTTGCATCCACTATCGATAAGAAAGGCAGCGCTAATTTAAGCCCCTTCAGTTTTTTTAATGTCTTTTCCATCAACCCTCCTGTTGTTGTTTTTTCTCCTTCCCGCCGGGCTAGGGACAATTCCACCAAGCATACTTTGGAAAATATATTGGAAGTTCCGGAAGTGGCTGTTAACATTGTTACCTACGACATGGTGCAACAGGCAAGCCTCACAAGTTGCGAATTTCCCAAAGGAACAGACGAATTTATTAAAGCAGGTTTTACAAAGCTGCCCTCCTTATCAATAAAGCCATTTCGTGTAAAGGAAAGCCCTGTTCAGCTGGAATGTAATGTACTTGAAGTAAAACCCCTCGGAACAGCCGGCGGCGCCGGTAACCTGGTTATTGCCGAGATCATTCTAATGCATATTAATGAAGACATTTTAAATGAGCAGGGAACAATCGACCAAAGAAAGCTTGACCTCGTGGCAAGGATGGGCGGCAACTGGTATACAAGGGCCAATGCATCCACGATATTTGAAGTGGAAAAACCAACCACCGGCATAGTCATTGGCATAGATGCTTTGCCCGCAAGTATTCGCAACAGTAATATATTAACGGGCAATAACCTGGGCCAGTTAGGGAATGTATATGAACTGCCTTTTACAGACCCGGCATTTTATGATGACAAATTAAAAAATATTTTCCAGTACTATTCTACCGATCCGGATGAAATGGAAAAGGAGTTGCACCGCTATGCAAAGGAATTATTGGATGCCGGTAAGGAAAAAGAAGCCTGGCAGGTATTATTGGCTTTAAATTAATTAATGTAAATTTGTTCTGATGTATTCAGCAATAAAAATATTACCACATTACACATATGAAGATTATTGCCAGTGGGAAGGCCGCTGGGAATTAATTGAAGGAATCCCCTATGCCATGACCCCCGCTCCTATTCCAAGACATCAATGGATAAGTGCAAATGTAAAATATGAACTAAAAAATGCGACAAAAAAATCACGTTGTAAAAATTGCAAAGTGTATGATTTTATAGATATTAAAGTTGCAGAGGATACCATATTACAACCAGATGCTGTAGTAGTGTGTAAAGACATAACCAAGCCCTTCCTTGATTTTCCGGCCTCAATTGTAGTGGAGATACTTTCGCCATCAACGGCAATGAAGGACCGCAATAACAAATTTTATATTTACCAATCGGAAAAAATCCCTTACTATATCATAATTGATGTTGATAAAAATGAAATAGAGATCTATCATCTTAAAGAAGATGGTAAATACCAGTTGGAAAAGATCAAACCAGGTATGACGTATACATTTAACCTGGATCCCGGCTGCACTATTGATGTACCGCTTGATAATATTTGGGAGTAGATTTACTATCCTCACCGGCTTTTCTTCTATTCTAAAAAAAGGTACAGCACTTCAACTTAAACAGCGCTAAAATAAAAAATGATCATTAAATCTCTCTGTGCCTACAATACCGCAAATTTTTTAGCAGTGTAAATTTAGTGCGCATTTAACGCTAACTGACGCGGCAATCATTTATTTTCACCAAATGAAAAAATTCGTATTCCTGTTATTTTTCCCTGCCTTTTGTTTTTCCCAGCAAAAATATTCCTACAAAAATTTAGTGCTCGAAGGAGGTGGTGTAAGAGGCCTTGCGTATGCAGGGGCTTTTAGTGAATTGGAAAAAAAAGGCATCTTACAACTAATAGAGAGGGTAGCAGGCACGTCCGCAGGGGCGATCGCGGGAGCCATGATCAGTGTGGGGTACAAAGCAGCAGAAATTGACAGCATTATGCGTTCTTTGCCCGTAGAAGAATTTAACGATGGCAGGGGAGGGATTATCGGAAAATACAGGCGCGTAAGAAATAAGTATGGTTTATATAAAGGAGAAAAATTTGAGCTTTGGGTTCAACAGTTAATAAATCACAAAACAGGTTATCTCAATTTAACCTTTACTCAATTGCATCAACTCCACCTGCAGGATAAATTATTCAAAGACTTTTATTGTACCGCCACCAACCTTAGCAAACAACAACTGGATATTTTTTCATATGAGCATACCCCGGATATGCCGATTGCTTTAGCCGTGAGGATCAGTGGAGGGCTCCCCTTGTATTTTGAGCCTGTTATACTGGATGACCAGTATCAAAAAATTGAAAAACCTGATACCATTTCATTTAAAAATTATTATGTAGATGGCGGAATGATCGCGAATTATCCAATCAGTATTTTTGATACCTGTGAAAATTACGGCAATCCATTACAATGCGAAAGGTTACGATTCAACCCGCAAACTCTCGGAATTAAACTGGAACGCGCTGAACAGATCGATTCAATCAAAAACAACAGCAGCAATATTCCACCCTTTGATATCAGGTCGTTAAATGATTATATTCATGCATTCAATAACCTGGTTATGGAAAGACTCAACCGGAAATACCCAAACCTCGAAAATGAGAAAGACAGAACCATCTACGTCAGTTACGGATCCATCCCTTCAAGGGTACACAAAATGAAACCCGCTGAAAAAGAAATGCTTTATAATAACGGGGTAAACGCGGTAAATGATTTTTTCAATTCAAAATAATCATTACCCTATTGAGCATTGTGCATTTCAGCATATCTTTTCATTCCAATTAAAAACCATGCTGGTAAAATAAATGAGGAAAGGCAATGCCGGAACAGAAAAATAATAAACATTTATTTTAAGCCAAGCCTTGCCATCAGCATTTCTTTTTTTGCCTTGCTTACAGAAAATTTTTCTCCATTTTTTAGAACCACATAACCGCCATCAGTACGAAGAAATTGCGCGATGTAAGTGATATTAATGAGCGTTGAATGATGTATCCGCTGAAATATTTCCGGCGGTAATAATTCTTCCACATCGCCCAGCGTTCTTGAAATAAGCAGCATCTTTTTATCTTTTATAAAAACCTTCGCGTAAGCACCTTCTGCCTGGCAGTAAATAATAGAGGACACATCTATAAATTCATATCCTTCCCTTTGCGGCAACGCGATCTTTTGTTCGGCAAAAGGCTGCCTCATATTTCGCAACAGGTTACTGATATGTTTCAGGCTGCTGCCATGGTCCATTTTCTTTTCTACTTTCATTACAGCAGCATTCAGATCGTTGGCGTCAATTGGTTTTAGCAAATAATCCATGGCCGAGATACGAAAGGCCTTCGCTGCAAATTCGTCGTGCGCCGTGGTAAAGATGATAGAAAAATTTACCTCCCCTATTATCTCCAGCATTTCAAAGCCATTCATCCACGGCATCTCAACATCCAGGAAAATTAGATCGGGATTTAATTTCCTGATTGCCATTATTCCTTCCTTTGCAGAATAGCAGCTATCAAGCACTTCTATGGATGGACAATGCTTTTGCAGGTCGGTTAATAATGCCCGCACACAATGCTGTTCATCATCTATAATTATAGACCTTATCATAATAGTTCTTCGTTTATTTTAATAATAACAATTGTTCCTGTTGCATTACCTTTTTCATCTTTTTTGTCAATGATCTCCAGTTTTGCCTGTCGTTGATGCAGCAGGTTATTCAACTCAAGTCTTGATTGGGTGAGGCTCACTCCTTTCGACTGGTGAGAAAGGCCACTGGCCGATTTGTTTTGTTGCGAGCTCTCCCTGCCGATACCATCATCTTCCACTGCTACTTCAATGATATTATTTTTCCTAACCGCATTCAATGAAACCTGGCCGCCGTTATTGCGGGGCACGATACCGTGCCAGATGGCATTTTCAATAAATGGCTGAATGATCAGCGCCGGCACTTTTATCGATTTCAGATCAATCGTATTATCAACATTCACAGTAAAAGAGAACTTTGTATCAAACCTGATCGCTTCTAACTGTAGGTACAGCCTGCAGGTTTCTATTTCATCATATAAGCTGATCTCTTTTTTATCAGCATTATTTAACAAAGTGCGGATCAGCTTTGAAAATGTGGTGAGGTAGGTGACAGATTTTTCATTCTCATTTTCCTGGATCAATGATTTAATAGAATTAAGACAGTTAAAAATAAAATGCGGGTTCATCTGGGCCCGCAGCGCTTTCGCCTCCAGCTCCAATAATTCTTTTTCCTGCCTGGATTTTTGTTGCTCCGTTTTTCGAATGAATTGAATTCTTTTTTGAATAAAATAAATAATTAATGCCATGATAGCTATTATACACAATAGTTTGAACCATCCTGTCTGCCACCAGGCAGGTGTAATAATGATGGTGTATTCCATTGGCATTGTATCCCAGTTCCCGCCCTGCATTTGTGCTCTTAACCGAAAAATATATTTGCCCGGAGCCAGTTTTGTAAAAGTGATCTCCCGGTTAAAATAGTCGGTATAATGCCAGTCATTATCAAGCGGCTTAAATTGATAGGCATATTCAATTCGTTCCGGGAAAATAAATTCCTGAGCGGAAAATGAAAGAGTTATCCAATTCTGATAATGCGGCAACCTGATCACGGCAGCTGAATCATTGCCTGAATTCAAATAGATCAGTGAAGTGTCGGCAACTATGGTATTTAACCGGGACTTTAGCGCTAAGGAATATTTTTTTAGGTTTGACAATTTAAAGTACTCAAACCGTCCGTCTTCAGCTATCAGCATATAGCCATTACAATAAAGCAGGGCCTTATTTTCCGGGCCTGAAAGTCCATTATCACGATCAAATAAAAAAGACTGCTGTTTTGAATAATCATATACAACCACCCCGTTTTGTGAAAGTAGCAGCATGAATGGCTTTTCTGCACCTGTGATGAAGGTATAATCACCTCTTATAAGGCCCCTTGTTCCGTAGGGAATAGAATCTTCACAATAAAGCGTTTCCGGGTTTAAGATGCGGATACCATACTTGGGTATCATAAACCAGAGATGGCCATCTTCGTCCATTGCAGACATGCAAATTCCTGAATGCGATGGTAAATTTCCAAATAAGGATTGATAGGGAATAGTGGTTGTTTGTTTATTGTTCAGGTTGTACCGGGCGCCGCCAGTGCTCTTTATCATGTAGATAAAATTTCTTTTAGCATCATACCATTGGGAAGAAGCCTTTACCGAAACTCCTTCCCAATTCCCTGCCGGCGGCCTTATTGTATCCGTATGTAATGACTGGTACCGAACATGATAAATGACGCCTGCAGTGTTCTTATAAAGCAAATCGCCGCTTTTTGTAGTTATTACATCTTCAATTTCATCTTTTGCTTCTTCTATCCATTTCATTGAAGGAAAAGCCTTTTTTACATGCAGGAATTTTTCACCTCCCTGTGGCAACACATAACTCTCCGGTCCGGCGGTCCAAAAACGACCGCTTCCGTCCCTCGTAACGCTATTAGCTACACCTGTGTTATAGACATAATAATTATTAAACAGCGGGACCGGGATAATCTTAACAGGGTGAAAGCTGGTGTCAAATACATGCACCCCGGTATCATATAAAAAAGCCCCATAAAAAAAACTAGTCGTCTTTTCAAAATAAATACCCTGTAATATGGGAAAGGTGAACTTGTTTGGATTGGGGATCTCCACGGTCTGCAACCTGGTATTGGCCGGCACAGCAACATACAAAAGGCCCCGCTGCAACAGCCACACTTTTCCTTGCCTGTCATTGGTTACAAAACGGGTTTGCTCGTCGGGATAATTATTTTTGGTAACGGTAAAGTATTGTACTGTTTCTGTTTGGCAGTCGAAGATCGCCGTTTTATAATCGTATATCCCCAGCAAATATTTCCCCGGGGAAAGCCTTGCAAACTTCGGCATGATGTACCCTATATACCTCGTTGGAGTTTTGAGCCGTGCATCGTGGAGGAATAATTTTACTTTTCCCGTATTAGTATTGTACTTTCCAAATCCGTATGTCCAGCTATTAAACCAGATAGTCGAATCATCCGCAACATCCATTTTCTGGATATCATAATCTTCGGGCATTTTCTTTGCAGGAAGGTAACTACCGGGATTTATTACTTCAAACTGCTGTTTAAATATTTTCCTTTTTTTATCAAACAGGAAAATCCCATGAAAAGTTCCTACCCATAATTTATTACTGTCAACAGCATGCGTTGCGAAACTGTTTACTGTATTTTTCCATCGGTCTGTCCAACTATCGGGTTTAATGGTGTCCATATTAAAATGATCCAGCTTTTTATTCACAGGATCATATATGAAAAGGCCATTGGCTCCCGATCCCGCATACACCATCCCGTTTGTATCAAAATACAATGCACCAAAGGAAATATTGGGCCTTTGGTGGTTATCACTGAACATATAAGACAGGTGTGTAAATGAAGTTGATTTCCGGTCATAATAAAAAAGCCCGATGGGCGTACCTATATAAAAATTATGTCCCTTATCTTCTGTCATAGAAAAAATCCTGTTTAACCCGAAACTGTTGGCCTGCTGAATCGATGAATAGTAAGTTACTTCCGAGCCATCAAATGAAGTAAGTCCCTGCGGGGTGGAAAACCATATAAATCCATCTTCCGAAAAGAAAAAATATGCAGAAGTAATGGGAGGCATGAATGGATGCGTAACCTGCTTAAACACCGGCAATTTATTTGCCGGATAATCTTCCTGCGCCTTCAAATAGAAAATATTGATAAATGAAATTATAATAAACGCGTATCGCATAATATTAATTCAACTCCTAAATTACCTCATTCCTGCTAGTTTTTTTAGGGGGTTTGGCAATTGATCCCTTTCTATTGATAACTGGTTCGTTTTATTAAATATTCCTACCGGTGTAATTGAAGGCATATTTACTCACCCGCAAAACATGCAACCAGGAAAGTTAAATCAAAAAAAAAACGGTTTTTACTTAGTTAATACTTTCGCACTCCATTGAATAACTGCCAAGCCAGAACGGTCAGATACAAAACAAAAGTGCAGGTCCCCGCCAGACAAAGGTTATTTATAATTAATTATGTTGAAAGTTTATAATCGCAATTATTACAATACATGCATTTCAATCCGGTAAATACCAATGTATCCGGGCAGCTATTCCTGCCGCAAGGGGAATAATCAATTATCGTATGACTTATTGTAGCCGTTTTAGTAGAAATTACCAAATGGAAAAGCACAACCGCAAAACGCAATTATCATTTAAGCGCTTCACTGCGTAGCTTGGCAGTAGAGAAGGAAGACCCGGAAAATCCGGTCAAAAAGTAAAGCCCCGTTAGGCAAAGTAATGTGATCAATATTGCAATTATAATTGTATCAGCAGCCATTCTTTTATGCAGACCTATAGCCAAACAATTGATCCCCGAATTGGACATTACCTAATAAAATTATTAACATGGCGAAATAATAATGAAATGAAATCAGGAAGAATCCAATTATCAAAAAAGGCTGCATCCCTCGTTATAAGCCCATATTAACTGATCCAGGTTTTGTGAATGACAATAGTCAATTTTTTAAACAGCATATTTTAAATCTAAAAAGAAAAAAATGAAATCAGCAACAATCCTTCCGGCGCTAATGATTTTCCTGGCACCGCATTCTTTATCAGCACAAACAAAAATTGGTCTTACAGGTGGTGTATCATTTGCTAATGTATCGGCAAAATACAAGGATCTTAGTATATCCCCAAAACAAAAACGGGCTTTACCGGAGGATTATTTGTGGATATTCCTATTAATTCAAATTTTAGTCTTCAGCCTGCTTTGAATTTTGTTCAAAAGGGCTTTAGCACCAAAGATGAAACATCGACCGATAAAGTAAAGTACAGCTATGCAGAGATCCCTTTAAATTTTATTTATAACAGCCAGGGCTTTTTCATTGGAGCAGGCCCATCAATGGCATTTGGTATAGCCGGCAGAGAAAAAATTACTGATAAATCAGATCCATCAAATTCATCAGATGACAAAATTGAATTCGGTTCTGGTGATGACCAAATAAAGAGATTTGAATTCGGGGCAAATATTTTAACCGGTTACAAATTTGCCAACGGATTTATATTTTCTGTAAATTATAATTTAGGATTAAATAATATTCAAATCGGAAATGCCGATGATGCAGGCACTATAAAGAACAGGTATTTCGCTTTCAAGGTTGGTTATGTATTCGGTGGCAATAAAGAGTAATAATAGTAAAAAATGACTATCAACACCGGGCATTTGTTTCCCAAAAAGCTCAAGTGGGTAAGAGTCAGTAATAACAGGCTTTTCTGTCAATTAGTTTCATCCCTGAACCCGATTTTAAACGATCCAAATTTTTAAACGCCTGTATCTTAATGTAAGATCCCGGCCATCAAAAACACACCTTTTAAAACTTTATTTATGAAACAGAAATTATGGCTTATTGTAATTTTGCTGGGCCAACTTGTTTTGTCCTGCAAAAGAGAGTTAATGAATGATCACAATGATCAGGGTTGCAATTTTTCTGAAAGTGATAACACCGCCAACAGAGGGGGCAATAATCAACTGAAGATTGCAATTGTTTCTGATATACATTACATGCATCCTTCTTTGCTGGGTGCTAATGGCGCTTCCGGACTGGCCTTTCAAAATTATCTGAACCAGGATCCCAAAATGGTAGAATACAGTGATCCGATATTCAGGAAAGTGCTGGCTGAACTAAGAACGGAGAATCCCGATATTTTACTGGTTCCCGGAGACATTACCAAAGACGGGGAAAAAATTGGTCACAAAGCAATGGCTGCTTTTTTAAACCAGCTTCGGTGCAATGGAATGAAGGTATATGTAATGCCGGGAAACCACGATATTAACAATGCCAAAGCCAAAAAATACATTGGCGACAAAGATTACCCTGTAGACATGACTTCCAAATCGGATTTTGAAACGATCTATGCAAATTTTGGTTATAAAAATGCAATTGCAAGGGATCTCAATTCATTAAGTTACGTTGTTCAGATACAACACAATCTACGGCTCATTTCGATTGATGCCAGTAAATATGAAGAGTATGGACCCAGTGGAGACGTAGCAGCAGGAAGGATTAAGCCGGAAACACTTACCTGGATACTTGCCCAGCTTGCACAGGCAAAAAAACGAAACATAACAATATTTGCAATGATGCATCACAACCTGATTGAGCATTACGCAGGACAAACCCAATTAGATCCGGGATATGTGATTGACGACTGGCAAAACGTTGCCAATGCCCTGATGGATGCTGGGTTAAAAGTGATTTTTACGGGCCATTATCATGCAAATGATATTTCTTCCTACGTTCATAACGGAAAAAAACTGTTTGACATTGAGACCGGTTCCCTCGTTACCGCTCCAAGTCCGTACAGGATCGTAACAGTCCAAAATGACCGGCTGGAAGTGAGGACAAATACGGTACGCAATATTGCGGCAAATTTACCCGGCGGTTTAAATTTTGCATCATACGCAAATCTTTTCCTGTCTCAACACCTGGATGGCTATTTTAATTATTACCTCGCTAATATATTAGGGGCCCCGGCACCGGTGGCAGCCTTTGCCGCACCCTTATTTAGGAATGCTATTATGGCCCATTTTGCGGGTGATGAAAAAATGCCGCCCGATCAGCGAGCACTAATTGATCAGTTGGCAACTATGTCGCCCCAGTTAGCAGGCATTGCAACAACGTTGTGGACTGATACAGGTGAAAAGGATAATAATACGAATATCAAACCCTGAAAAATATTGATTTTTGCCCGGCGTTTCACACAAAAACCTATTGCTTTTGTTTGAAACGCCGGGCTTATACATAATGGGTTTATTGATTGAGCTGAAGGGTTACATTCTCCCTGCATAATCTTAACTGAATGTTTATATTTTTTGCCTTGTTAGTATGTCAGTGAAATAGTCGGGACACCTTATTTCAATAATCCACCGAATACTTTCTTTAAAATCTCTGTTGTTCTTGCCACAGGATTTTCCCTGATATTTTTTTCTTCTTTTGCCACCAAGTCAAACAATGCGTTGGTGGCCCTGTCTGTTACAAAACCCGGCAAATCTGGGTTGATCTTATTAAATGTAGTGGGAAAATTATTGTAGGTTTTTATAATATCGCCGTAGTATTTGGTAGCATCCGTTTTATTCAACGACGATTTGATCACGGGTAAAAACGCAGATGCCAGCTTTTCCATTGTTTTTGTTCTGAAATAATGTGTGGCGCTGGTATCGCCACCTTTCACAATATTAATCGCATCGGTCAGCGTCATTTGTTTTACAGCATCAATAAAGATCGGCTGAGCAAAACCTACGGCATCTTCCGCACCCCTGTTAATCTGTAAAATAGCTTTATCCACCTGTTTACCCAGGCCAATGGTTCTCAATGCATTTTCAATTTTTTTAGCTTCCGGTGGTAACAAAATCTTGTAGAATGCGTCACCAAAAAATCCATCTTGTTTATTTAATTGCAGGGTAGCTTTTACCAGGCCCTGGCTTAAAGCCTGTTTGATCCCTTGAGCAGCTTCATCCTGTGTAACGCTCCCCGATCCACCGGTTTGAGGTAACTGCTGTAAAACATCACAACTGTTTAGCAGGGTAATACATATAATTACCGATAAAAATTTTTTCATTTTCTTGTGTTTGTATTTGAATCTGGTCAAGTATCCTGCCAAAATAATTATGTAAAGTTATTTCAAACAAATGATCACTCATTAATTGTAAATGATCCATTCAATAGCATCAATAGTAAACGACTATTTCTATCATGGTAAATACCTGGCAATACATTGACTGTTAAAAGAGGATAACAATAAAAATATCGTCGAATGAATGTGAAATGAACAAGGATTAATAACGCTAACCGATGCTCCGTAAGAGTGAGAAAGACTTCCATTATACAGGCTGAGTAAAAATTGCCCCGGTAGTTATATATACTTTAAAAATATGCTGCGAGTTAAAAAACCGTTTAATATAAAAATTGAATTTACTGAATCTCATCCTAATTATAGCACACCAGCATTTTTTAACCAATGGTCATTACTTGTTTGCCCAATTGTACCTTATCTTATACCTTTGCCTTCTTTTATTTTACAAATAACTATGAACAATATGCATTTATCCGAACAGGAGATCATTCGCAGGCAAAAACTGGCAGAGCTTAAAAGATTGGGAATTGATCCATACCCTGCGCCATTGTATCCTGTAAACACTACCTCGGTTAATATTAAGGAAAACTATAAGGGCGAAGAAAATAAGGAACAGTTTGCAGATGTTTGCATCGCAGGACGCATCATGAGTGTTCGCGATATGGGGAAGGCCAATTTTGCTGTATTGCAGGATGCGGCGGGTAAAATTCAGTTGTATATAAAGCAGGATGATATTTGCCCCGGCGAAGACAAAACCATGTACCAGACCGTCTGGAAAAAACTGCTGGATCTTGGAGATATCATCGGTATAAAAGGATATGTATTTACTACCAAAACCGGGGAAACTTCTATACACGTGAAGGATTTTACATTACTTGCCAAATCATTAAAACCTCTACCCGTTGTGAGGGAAAAAGAAGGCGAGACCTTTGATGAAGTGACTGACCCGGAATTTCGTTACCGCCAGCGTTATGCCGACCTGGTAGTGAACCCTGGCGTAAAAGATACCTTCATCAAGCGTACTACAATGATGAATGCCATACGTGAGTTTTTAAACGCCCGCGGGGCGCTGGAAGTAGATACGCCGGTATTACAAATTATCCCCGGCGGTGCGGCAGCGAGGCCCTTCACCACTCACCACAATGCACTGGATACGCCTATGTATATGCGGATCGCCAACGAGTTATATTTAAAGAGATTGATCGTTGGAGGATTTGAATGGGTGTATGAATTTAGCCGCAACTTCCGTAATGAAGGGATGGACCGTACGCATAATCCCGAATTTACGGTGCTGGAATTTTACGTGGCCTATAAGGATTATGAGTGGATGATGGAAACCACCGAACAATTGCTGGAGAAAGCCGCGCTTGCAACCAACGGCGATTCCAAAGTGCTGGCGGGTGAAAAGGAAATTGATTTCAGGGCCCCTTATAAAAGGATCACGATGTATGACTCTATCAAAGAATTTACCGGGTTTGATATCAGTGAAATGGATGAGGAGGGCATCAGGAACGTATGCAAACAGTCAGGCATACACGCAGATGCAAATTGGGGCAAGGGTAAACTGATAGATGAAATATTTGGATCCAAATGCGAAGCTAATTATATACAGCCTACATTTATTACCGATTACCCTGTAGAGATGAGCCCGCTCACTAAAAAGCATCGAAGCAAACCCGGGCTGGTAGAGCGTTTTGAGCTAATATGCAATGGCAAGGAAATCGCCAATGCGTATAGTGAATTAAACGACCCGATAGAACAACGGGAAAGATTTGAAGAGCAGGCCCGGTTAATGGAACGCGGTGATGATGAAGCGATGTTTATCGATCATGATTTTCTAAGAGCGCTGGAATATGGTATGCCGCCAACCAGTGGTATTGGTTTTGGCATCGACCGGATTGCCATGCTGCTAACCAACCAGTATTCTATACAGGATGTTTTATTTTTCCCGATGATGCGGCCTGAGAATTTTGATTAACCGCTTATTCGATTTTCTTTTCCATTTCTCCAAAAAACTATTTTGAAACCCAAATTCTAAACAAATTGACTATGCCATTTTTTGAAAAAAAATCAACCATATTTTTTGTATTCATCCTGGTTCATTTCTCCCTCAGTGCCCAAAAAAAAGAACTTACAGACGACCAATACTTTAAGAGCAATTTTAATGGCATCATTCAAAACTTACCCGTTGTTACCAAATGGATAGATGACAGTCATTTCATTTTACTTCAGAACGGTAAAAAATATATAGCAGATGCTGTGACAGGTACCGAAAAAGAAACGGAAGATACCAACACAAAGGAGATGGAAACCGCTCATGCAAGTGTCTATAATAAAGATGGTGACCTATATATAAAACTGAACGGCAAAGAAGTTCAGCTTACCAGCGATAAAGACAAAAAATCAAACCCTACCATGAGCCCTGATGGTAACTATGTGGCATATACGAAGAAGAATGACCTCTATACCATCAACATCAGTTCAAAAAAAGAAAATCGTTTAACCACCGACGGTAGCGAGGTTATTTTAAACGGGTATGCAAGCTGGCTGTACATGGAAGAAATTTTGGGAAGGGCAGGCCGTTACCGTGCTTTTTGGTGGAGCCCCGATAGTAAAAAGATCGCTTACTTCAGAAGCGACGACAGTAGGGTGCCCGTGTTTACCATCACCGGTTCTAAAGGATTGCACGGGGAAGTGGAAAATACCCGTTATCCAAAAGTGGGTGACCCCAACCCGGCCGTAAAAGTAGGCATTGTTAGCCCCGATGGAGGGGATATCGTTTGGACAAAAATTGATGAGAAAGATGACCAGTATTTTGGATTGCCTTACTGGAAGCCGGATGGCAGCGCCCTGCTGGTGCAATGGATGCCACGCAGCCAGGATGAATTGAAAATTTATGAAGTGAACCCCGCAACCGGGGAACTGAATAATTTTTACACGGAGCATCAAAAAACCTGGATCAGCCTGGACGATGAAGGAGAAAGGATTTCATTTTTAAAAAATGGCAAAGGATTTATTTTAAAGAGCGATAAAACAGGCTGGAACCATTTATACTATTATGACATGAAATGCAAACTGGTAAACCCTGTTACAACGGGAAAGTTTACAGTTACTAACCTCGAATACATAGATGAAAAAAATAACCTTGTTTATTTTTGTGCAAGGGGCAGGGAAAATACCGCCCGGAAAGATTATTATAGTGTACGCCTTGACGGTAGTAACCTGAAGAGGCTGACTTTTGGAGATTACAATCATTCCGTTATTGAGCCCTCTCCAAATGGTACTTATTTTATTACTACTTACAGCAATTCAGCAACGCCTGCAAAAATAGCGTTGGTCAGCAACAAAGGAAAAATCATTAAGGAACTGGGAGATAGCAAGGCCGGCTCTTTTGATGATTTTAACCTGGCCAAAACAGAACTCCTCCGCGTAAAAAGCGATGACGGGTTGTATGATCTGCCCATGAAGGTTACCTGGCCATTAAAGATGGATTCATCAAAAAAATACCCGGTGCTAATTTCAATTTATGGCGGTCCCGATGCCGGCAGCTGCTGGGATACCTGGGCCCTGAACGGGCTGCAACAATGGTACGCAAAAGAAGGATTGATACAGGTAGTAATGGATCACCGGGCAAGTGGTCATTTTGGTAAGGAGGGCGTAAATTATATGTACCGCGACATGGGGCATTGGGAACTGGTAGATTATAGTACCATGGTAAAATGGCTGATCGCTAACAGGCATGCCGACTCTACAAAAATTTGCATTACGGGTTTCAGCTACGGGGGCTATATGGCCGCACTTGCTTTAACAAAGGGAGCGGATGTATTTACGCATGGCATGGCCGGCGGACCGGTTACAGACTGGACACTTTACGACTCCCATTATACGGAACGTTATATGGACCTGCCCGGTGAAAACCCGGAAGGTTATAGAACGGGCAACGTGATGAACTATGTAGATAAATACAAGGGTATGCTGCAAATTGTACATGGTGAAATGGATGACAATGTACATATGCAAAACAGTTTACAACTGATCAGTAAATTGGAGGATGCCAAAAAAGATTTTGAAATGATGATATATCCCGGGAGCAGGCATGGCTGGGGAGGGAATAAAGGATTGCATTTTCAAAACTTAAAAACAGAATTCATTTATAAATATTTACTGGAAAAACCGGTTAATAAAATGATGATAAAAAAATAAGCAGACGCCCGAATAAAAGCTCCCGGTAAGTCACTTTTTGGGGGTGACTTACCGGAAGCTTTTATTCGGAGTTAAACAAACAGGTCGTTGTACAACCTTGCACCCGGCACCACGGCATATTTACCCAGGTCCGTAATTCCTTCAGCTGCCAAAACTTCTTCATCTATAAAAGTATTGCCGGTGCATTGGGTGGATGGTTTAGATAAAATATAATAAACCGCATCCGCGATAATTTCCGGCGTCCGGCTCATATTTATCAGCATTTCACCACCTAATAAATTTTTGACGGCCGCTGTTGCGATGGTTGTTTTTGGCCACAGGGCATTCACCGCAATATTGTATTTTTTTAATTCGGCCGCAAGTCCCAGCGCGATCATACTCATATTAAATTTACTCATCGTATAGGCCAAATGGTTGGTAAACCATTTCATATCCATATTTACAGGCGGGGATAAGTTGATGATATGCGGGTTGACAGCCATCTTCAAAAATGGGATACAGGCTTTACTTACAAAAAAAGTTCCCCGCACATTGATATCGTACATCAGGTCAAACCGCTTGGGCTCCGTTTGTTCTGTATTGGTCAGGGAAATTGCCGATGCATTATTGATCAGGATATCTATGCCGCCGAATTTTTCCACTGCCTGGTCCACAACAATTTTTACCTGGTCTTCAAACCGTATATCACATTGCACCGCAAGCGCTTTGCCACCGGCCGCTTCCATTTCCGCGGCTGCGGAAAATATAGTACCTCCCAGTTTAGGATTTTCCTCTACACTTTTTGAAGCGATCACAATATTGGCGCCCTCTTTGGCAAGCCGTATACCAATGGCTTTACCAATTCCACGGGATGCGCCCGTGATCAGGACTGTCTTGTTTTGAAATGACATAAAAATTATTTTTTCAAATCTAGCCAAAAACCCCGTGACAAGCGAATCCCGTTTCAAAATTCATTTACACTTATCTTTTATTCTCCCCTATTAATCAAATGTTAATGAGGAAGAATTTATAAAAAAATTAAACAAATGTTTGATTTTAATTAAACGTTTGTTTAACTTTGCGCCCTTAATAAGATGATGTGATGGAATTTAATGACAAACAGATACAAATTATAGAAACAGCGGAGCGACTTTTTGCCGAAAGGGGCTTTGATGGCACTTCGGTAAGGGACATTGCCGATGAAGCCGGAATAAACGTGGCGATGATCTCCTATTATTTCGGATCAAAGGAAAAGCTGATGGAGGCCCTTTTTGAACTAAGGGTAGGAAGTGTAAAAATCAGGGTTGAAAGTTTACTTAAAGATGAAAGCCTTTCGCCGATAGAAAAAGTAAATATGCTGATTGATGAGCATATTGAAAGGGTAATGCAAAAGCAATGTTTTTACAAGATCATGGTCGGCGTACTGGTTACCAATAAAAACCCTGCGATCCTGAAGGCCGCCAACCAGGTTAAAATACGCAACGCCGAAGTGGTATCCGAACTGATAAAAGACGGGCAGAAAAAGGGCGTATTTAAAAAGAAAGTAGATGTGATACTGATGTTGAATACCATGGTGGGCACTGTATCTCAAAGTATGATGAGCCAGCACTACTACCGGGAATTTAATAACCAGCAGGATATCCCCGACGAAGAATTCGAGGTTCTCTTAAAAAGAAGGCTTAGCATCCATATTAAAACATTATTCAAAGCAATATTAACCAATGAAGCATAAATTGAAACAAGCGGCAGGATTTTTTGCAGTCTTTTGCGTGTTAAACGCACAAACTTTAATGGCACAGGATACCAGGAAGATCACGTTAAAAGAAGCGATCGGGCTCAGCCTTACAAACAGTCATTTGCTAAAAAATAATAAGGCGAAGATCGATGAAGCTACTGCGGCTGTTCGTGAAGCAAACGAAAGAAAGCTGCCGGATTTTAGCGTCAGTGCATCTTATCTTTACCTGCCTGTACAGCCAAATATTAATTTAAAATCGGATTCTGCCGGTAAAGGGGGAAGCAGCCCAAAAGTATCCCAGGCAATGTATGCTATAGCAAACGTTTCGCTCCCGGTTTATACAGGTGGCAAACTAAAATACGGGATAGAATCAGCAAAATATCTTGAACAGGCCGCCAGGCTTGACGCAGATGACAACCAGGAAGCAGTTATTTTAAACACCATCAGCGCTTTTAGTAATTTATATAAATCAGGAGCCACGGTTAACCTGGTTAAGGAAAATCTTGAACAATCCAATCAACGGGTTAAAGATTTTTCCAACCTCGAAAAAAATGGCTTGCTGGCAAGGAACGATCTTTTAAAGGTAGAATTACAATCTTCAAATATTGAACTGGCATTACTGGATGCGGAAAACAACTGGAAATTAGCCAGCGTGAATATGGCGCTGATGCTTGGCCTTCCGGAACAAACTTTATTGAACCCGGATTCTGCCAGTCTCAAACAAACAAACGATGTAAAAACAATTGAAGAATACGAACAACTGGCATTGCTTGAACGTAAAGATAAAGGCGCCTTGTCATTGCGGAAAAAAGTAGCCGGTCTTGGCATAAAATCTGTAAAAGCAGATTATTACCCAAGTCTTGCATTAACGGCAGGCTATATCGCTGCGGATGTGCCCGGGTTTTTAACCATTACCAATGCTATCAATGTTGGCGTGGGCGTAAAATATAACCTTTCTTCCTTGTGGAAAACAAAATCGAAAATAGCACAGGCAGAGGCAAGGGTGCAGCAGTTAAATGCAAATGAGCTACTGCTGAACGATGATATCCGCTTCCAAATCAACCAGGCTTATCAAAGTTATTTCCTGAGCCAGAAAAAAATACAGGTATACCAAAAAGCAGTGGAGCAGGCAACCGAAAATTATCGTATTACAAAAAACAAATATGATAATGCTTTGGCAACCACCACCGATCTGCTTGATGCGGATGTGGCGCAGTTGCAAACAAAATTAAACCTTACCAATGCCGCCGCTGATGCAGTGGTTGCTTATAATAAATTATTGCAAACCGCAGGAATTTTAAATAATAATTAAATATACCAAAATATAAAAGCCATTTTATGGAACAGAATGTAACTGAATTAAAAGTAAACGAAACCCCGGCCCAGCCTGTAAAACAAATAGCAGAAGCCCCTAAAAAGAAAAGTAAGGTTTTTATTATCGTGCTGGTATTACTGGTAGTGGGTGGCGGATGGTTTGGCATCTCTAAATACATATACGGCCTGCATCATGAAGATACGGATGATGCGCAAATAGAAGCCAATATAAGCCCGGTGATACCACGTGTGGCCGGCTTTGTAAAAGAGGTTCGTGTAAAAGACAATCAGCTGGTTAAAAAAGGAGATACGCTTTTAATACTGGATGAACGCGACTTTGCATTAAAACTGCAACAGGCCGAAGCTGCATTGGCAACCGCACAAAGTAATTTAGGAGCCGCGCAGGCAACCACACAGGCTTCAAAGGCTAATATCGCCAGCACCCGGGCCGGTATTTCTACGGCAGATGCACAGATAGAAGCCGCTAAAGTAAATGTGTGGAGAACGAGCCAGGATTATGACCGTTATGCTAACCTCATCAAGGATCATACTATAACCCAGCAACAATACGAGCAGGCGCTTGCAGCAAAGCAAACGGCCGAGCGCCAGCTGGAGATATTGGTTCAGCAAAAAAACCAGGTATCACAGCAAACCAATGCGGTTAGTTCTCAAAGCAGCGCCACTTCTTCACAGATCGGGGTTGCGGGTTCTGTTATAAAACAACGCCAGGTAGACGTAGCAGATGCCAAACTGAATCTTTCTTATACGGTGGTAATTGCACCCGCATCGGGCCTGGTGTCAAAGGTAAATGTGCAGGACGGACAGTATCTGCAGGCCGGGCAATCATTATTCAGCATCGTATTGAACCAGGATACCTGGGTCGTAGCGAATTTCAAAGAAACACAGTTTGAAAAAATGAGGATCGGGCAAAAAGTTACGGTACATGCGGATGCTTATCCCGGCCATTCTTTTGATGCCACGCTTACCTCTTTCTCTCCTGCTACGGGTTCACGTTTTGCTTTGTTGCCACCCGATAATGCCAGCGGTAATTTTGTAAAAGTAGTGCAGCGCTTACCGGTAAAGATTGAATTTACCGGCACAACTGATTCGCTGGTAAAACAATTAAGACCAGGTATGAACGTGGATGTGGATGTGCATTTGAATTAAGGATAACACAAGGTTCTAGGCTTTACAATGGCATTTCGTTTTTAATAAAAATTGCGTTATTGAATGTGCTATTTTTTTGTGCCGGGCGACAGTATCTCCGGGCAACATCGTCTCCACCGTGGCTGGGCATTGGTACGACCTACTGTTATTAAGCTTTATAAACCTTGACTTATCAACGCGAAGGATTAATAAAAAACAGGGCATTTTATATACCGCATTTCTGTGCCATAATGGGAAAATAAATATTGTATGCAACAAATGAATTCTTTGGTAGAATATGGCTCAAGACGGGTGATCATAACGGTTACGGCTATCCTATGCGCCTTACTGGAAATTGTGGATACCACCATTGTAAATGTGGCCGTCAGTGATATGCAGGGTTCCCTGGGCGCTACCCTCAATGAAGTGGGTTGGGTAATTACCGCTTATGCAATCGGTAATGTTATCATAGTCCCTATGACAAGCTGGTTATCCCAGCAATTTGGCCGGCGAAATTATTTCGCCGCTTCTATTATCCTGTTTACTGTTTGCTCTTTTTTATGTGGTAATGCTACCGGCATCTGGGAGTTGGTGGCTTTTCGATTTTTGCAGGGTATCGGCGGTGGGGCGTTATTGGTTACTTCGCAAACGATTATTACAGAAAGTTATCCCGTAGAAAAACGTGGCATGGCCCAGGCGGTCTATGGATTAGGCGTGATCATTGGCCCTACCCTGGGTCCTCCGCTGGGCGGTTATATTGTATACCATGCTTCCTGGCCCTATATTTTTTATATTAATATTCCTATTGGCATAATTGCCACGCTACTAACGTTGCAGTTTGTAAGAAGTCCTAAATATGGTGAAAAAAGTGCCACCCGTGATATTGACTGGCTGGGCATCGGTTTATTGGCTCTTACGGTAGGCTCGCTTCAATACGTATTGGAAAAGGGCCAGGACGATGATTGGTTCAACAATTCTGTTATCACCTACCTTGGGGTAGCGGCAGTGCTGGGCTTGTTCTTTTTTATTTGGCGCGAAACCAGTTTCAGAAAACCCATAGTGGAATTAAGGGTGCTTAAAAATGGGAATCTCCGGGTGGGCACCATTTTATCCTTTATTCTGGGCTTTGGCTTATATGGCTCCACTTTTATCATTCCTTTATACACGCAATCGATTTTAGGCTGGACGGCTCAGCAGGCGGGTATGCTGATGGTACCTGCTGCGTTAACCACCGCTGTAATGATGCCCATTATTGGTAAATTACTGCAAAGGGGTATACCCCAGCAATACCTGGTAGCCGCGGGTATGTTACTCTTTTCTATTTTTACTTTCTGGGGATATTTTATTATCACCCCCGACACCAATTCCGATGATTTTTTCTGGATGCTGATCGTTCGAGGAGTAGGTATGTGTATGTTGTTTATTCCGATCACAACACTTTCCCTTTCCACACTAAAGGGCCAGCAAATAGGCCAGGGAGCTGCTTTTACGGGGATGATGCGGCAACTCGGCGGATCTTTTGGTGTGGCCCTGATCACCACCTTTATGTCGAGGCAAAACATGACGCATCGCAGCGACCTGGTAAGTAACCTGGATGTAAACAACCCGGCCGTGCAACAAAGGATCCAGGCGATGCAGCATAATTTTATCAATAAGGGAATGAATACAGATGTAGCGCTTAAAAGCAGTTATACCGCAATGGATCATATTGTAAGTAAACAGGCGGCTGTATTATCTTATATGGATGTATTTCTTTACCTGGGCGTTATCTTTTTGGTTTGCGTACCCTTTGTGTTGATGGTAAAAGGAAATAAAGGAAAGAAGGTCAGCCTGGCAGACGCAGCACATTGACATTTCACGCAAAGACGCTGAGGGGCAAAGACGCAAAGGCTTTTTTTAAGAATTATATTTCCGGATTTTATATCCGGTTACTAAAGAAAGCTAAGCAAACACGCAAAAGAACAAAGAATTAATAAAATTCTTTGCCCCTTTGCGAGTTTTTCTTTGCGCAAAAATAAAACTTATCCCAATACCGCTTCGTGTGTAATATTGGTATTTAATAATTTTGAGATCGGGCAATTGGCTGTTGCATCTGCTACGGCTGCATCAAATTGTTCCTGGCTGATACCGGGTATTTTTGCTTCTACTGTTAAATGCGATTCTGTAATTTTCCCCTGGGCCGGGTCCAAAGTAATTTCGCATTTTGTTTTAATTTCATCAGCAGTAAAACCTGCTTTATTTAATCCAAAACTCAGCGCCATACTAAAGCATCCTGCATGTGCGGCTGCTACCAATTCTTCAGGGTTTGTGCCCACGCCTTCCGCAAAACGCGAATTATAAGAATACTGCGTTTTATCCAGTGTGGTACTTTGTGTGGTAAGATGGCCAGTGCCTTCTTTACCGGTGCCATTCCAAACGGCTGTTGCATTACGTTTCATCTTTTTTGTTTTTATTGTTTGGTGAAATATTTTTCGTTAAAGCCTACGATTAATTTGCTATTCATTTCTACCACCGGTCTTTTAATAATGGTTGTGTATTCCATCATTAACTTTATGGCCGCTTTTTCATTGGTAACCTTTTGTTGCTCATCCAATGATAAACTTCGCCAGGTAGTGCTTTTTTTATTTAGCAACAATTGCCAGCCCACTTCCTTACACCATTGGGCAAGCTTTTCTTTTTTGATGCCATATTTTTTATAATCATGAAAATTTACCCCGATGTTTTTTTTCTTATACCAGTCCAGTGTCTTTTTTATTATATCGCAATTGGGAATTCCGTAAACAGTAATTGTGGTCATATTAAAAATCGGCTAAATCATTTTTTAATTTTCATAATCATTTCTTTTTACATCACTCTGTTCTGTACGCCCTATTTGTCAGGTGTTGGAGGTTAAAGTTACGATAACACTCAAAAACATATATGTTATTTTATTATTTTTTCTAATCGGGGAACTGCGAAGCAGGAACTTTTATAATACCTAACGGATGAATAATATGATACCCTTTAAAATCCTGGCTGGCTTCCATGCCAATACCATTAATAATTTCCGTCCTCGTGCGTATACGAACCGGCTTATCTGTATAAAACTCTGTCCCGGCCTTTTTCACATCCCAATACAACTCGTCGCAATAAAGAGTATCCCCTTTTATATTGATGACCCTTACGCTGTCTTTTAAAAAAACGATGCTTTGGCTTTCTTTATATTTTGCGTACCTGGCATCCAGCCTGCTATCTATACTGTCGCTGTTTACTTGGTTATAAAAATCCACATGTATCGTTTTAGGAAATTCAACATAAGGCACCGTATCCTGTACCCTGTACATTAACGGGCTTGTTAATATGGCTTTGCGCTTACCGTTAACGGAGTAGTGAACGGTTACCGTTTTTGCTTCTTCCACGCCTGTTTTTTTTGCGTTAAACCCATTGATCACATTGATATCATTTTCACAGCCAAATAAAAAAAAGCAGCCTGTTATGAAGGCTGCAAATTTTTTTATACGCGGTGGTTGAATGATCATGTTTTGAGGAGAAATGATTATTGATATTTCTGTCTTCCGAACCAAAGATCACTTAAAGATAAACCTACACTGATCCGAAAGGTACTTTCACGAAGGTTTGACTGTTTATTGCCGCGACTGCCGAATTCAATAGCTGTATTCAACATCGAGGTTTGCGTTTCATAATAGCTTTTTCTCAATTTCAAAGGAAATCCGGCGCCAAATGAAAATCCATATTCCGGAAGGCTGTTAATTACTTTTACATAATCATTGCCATAATAAAAGCCAAAGCGATATTTTACAAAACTAAAATATTTTTTGTAGGACGTATTGTCTTTCAGCGGATAATATTCAGTACCGACGCGTATCTTCCAGGAATTTTGTACATGATCTGCTGAGTCATAAAAGCGATAGTCATTCCATTTGGTTGTTTCATAATCGGCTCCAAATAACCAGTTTAACGTTTGGTAGCTAACTCCGGCACCAATTGTAGCAGGATATATTACGTTTCCCTTTAGATTACTTTCAAAAACGCTGTCTACTCTGAGCTTATTACCAGCAGCATCAAACAAAATGGTTTCCACTATTTCATCTTTGCTGGCCGACATGGTTTGCTTTAAATTGCCATAGGCCCCAAAACGAAGTATGCTTTGCCGCTTATTTTTTTTATTTTTAATTACCAGGTCGTACTGGATACCACCATTTATAAACAGACCTCCAAAGTTTGATTTACTTTCCGTATTAGATTGTGCATATTGAACGGTGTCATTTAAAAAAGTTAACCGGGTACTGTAGTCTTTGTTGCCAAACATATAGCCTCCGTTTACACCAACGCTAAAATGCTTGATACTAATTGCTGTGCCAAAATAAGCCTCATTTAATCCGCCGCTGCCTTCAAAAATAGTTCCTAAACTGTCTATCCCCTGAAGCCGTTCGCGTTTTGTAATCTTATAATTTATTTTAGATACCGGTCTGAGCCCCATATTCATCCCCCAAAAAATATCCTTTTTATTAGCCTTTGCCATTTTTATAGGGAACCCAAGTTGCAGGTATGAAATGGTAGCATTGGTAGCAGAAAACCTTGCAGGAGGATTGATGCTTTTTAAAGTCCTTCTGTCGGCTTCGAAGCCAATATCAAAAATGGTAGCCTTTAAATTGGCATAACTGGCCGGGTTAATAAAATTTATGCTTTGATAATCTGAAACGCCCGCGGCGATCCCCCCCATTCCGCGGGATACAATATTTGATTTTGGAACAACATCTCCTAATCCAATGCGCGAATAAGGGGAATTTTCCTGTGAGTAAACCGCATGCTGCAAGCCACAAGCGACAATAAGTACGGGTAAAAATTTAAAGATTGTTAGTTTCGCTAAGTGCATACAGTCCTTTGAATAAGAAATTTAAGTCTGCAAATATCCTGTATTTAA
>JBDTVX010000011.1:0-29475 GCA_040007015.1 Ferruginibacter sp.
AGTTTGCGAAAAAAAACATTTATTTGAGGCGCAGGTCAGGAGTTCTGAATTAATACTTATTTCTCATAGAAGATTGTCTGAAAATGGGGATCGGTTCTAAAATAATTTTACTGTGTTTCTGCTTGTATTTTTCTTTACCGGAAATTAATTCCAATAATAACTTGATGGACTCCTTTCCCATTAATACAGTTTGCTGATCAATGGTTGATAAGGCAGGGGTAATATGTTCGCCAAAATGTTCATTGGCAAAGCCAACTATACCTACTTCATCGGGTATCTTTATATTTTTATCTTTTAATTCTTTAAGCGCTCCAAGTGCGGTAAAATCTTCGACAGCAAAGATTGCATCAGGAGGATCCGGGTTTTCAAAAAAATATCTTACTGCTTCTTTTCCCGATTCTATAGTAATATCGCCGACATAAATTAAACTGGCATCATATGAAATACCATTGGCAGCCAGTGCTGCTATATATCCATTTAACCGCATTTTCCAAATGCCTATAGGTTGCGGGCCGGTAATATGGGCTATACGTTTATATCCCTGGCTGATCAGGTGTTCCGTTGCCAAAAAAGCGCCTTTATAATCATCGATAACTACGGATGGAATTCCCAGATCATCATTAGCACGATCAAAAAGAACGAGGGGGATATTTCTTGCTTTTACGTCGAGGAAATGATCGTAATTATCCGTATTTTTCGCTATTGAAGCCAGGATGCCATCTACTCTTGCACTTAAAAAGGTTTCAATTCCTTTTGCTTCATGTTTCATTTCTTCATTGGATTGATAAATAAGTACATTGTACCCATTTAAGTTGGCGATACTTTCAATACCATGAACCACAGATCCAAAAAAATTAATTTCTGCGCTGGGAATAATAACGCCTATTACATTAGTTTTACCGGATTGCAGCGAAGAGGCGATACTGTTTTTTTTATAATTTAAGCGGCTGGCTGTTTTTTGAACTACTTCTTTTGTTTTATAACTAATACCGGGATGATTATTCAATGCACGTGAAACTGTAGCCGGTGTAATGTTAAGCTCTTTTGCAATATCGGTTATCGTTACTTTGTATTTCAAATTAAAGATGGTAAGTTGATATTCATTTCCGCTGGATACTTCGCCGTGTTGCCGGTTTTTTTATGCTTTCACCGGTACAAAAAAAGTTGCCCCTTGACGGGCAACTTTTTGTAAAAATAGTTTATTTATTTAATATAAAGGATTTTGAAAAAGCTTATCATTTCTGCCAATCTCATTTAATGCCACAGGAAATAAATAAAACCTGGGGTTCCAGGCCCTGTCCTGTATGCTATAAACCGTATATTCCGTTGGTCCGTATGTAATGTGGTCAGGATTCAACTTGTGTAGGATTTTAATACCTAGTGCGTTGGTGTAAGATTTATCTGCAATCATCCAGCGGCGAACATCAAAGAAACGCTGACCTTCATAAGCAAGTTCTATAAGCCGTTCATTTCTGTAACGTTCAACCAATGCTGATCCTGTTTCAGTAATATCAGGCATAAAGGCTCTTTTTCTTATCTTATTCAGGTAGAGTTTAGCTTCACTTTCCTGGCCTAAACCGATGCAGGCTTCCACATAGTTCAATATGATCTCAGTTAACCGGATATAACGCCAGGGCTGAGTTTGTTTATTAAACTGTGCATCTACTGTAGGATCTACAAATTTGCGTAAATAATAACCGGTATAAGTACCATTCCAGTCCTCCACCGCTTTGTTCCCCCTTGTATCCGTGCCTGCTATGATAGTAATGGCTGATCCGTTCCATTTTTCGCGATTGGAGGTTTGGATAATACCTAAGGGTTCCTGGGCAACTACATCAGTAGGCCTTGGGCGCCATTTAGCCCCGTCGTAATTTACGGTTGCATAAAACCGCGGATCACGATTTTCATAAGGGGCAGCAGCCTGCGTAGCGTTGCTCCAGCTGAATTTAGTGCCATTGTTCATTTCATAAGCATCAATAAACTGCTGGGTGGGCGTATTACTTCCCCATCCATGATATCCATTTGGATTGTTGTAGAGGCCGGGGTTATAGCCATCCCAGTTCTGGTCCACCTTTGTGGTAAAATATTTGAAGAAGATATCTTCTGTGGTACCCTGTTTCAAAAAAATGTCGCCATAATTTAAGGTTGCTTCCGCGGCACTTGCAGGAGCAGGCATATATAACGAGTAGCCTGGCATATCCATTACAGCCTTGGCAGCATCCTTTGCGGCCTGCCAGCGGGCTGTTCTGTTTCCTCCTACATTACCAATCAATTCTTTATGGCCGTAACTGCCTGCCCATGAACCATTGCTGTTTGCAAAATCACCGGCAGCCGAAAGTAGAACCCTTGATTTTAGCCCCAATGCCGCTCCTTCGGTAGCCCTTCCTTTTTCAATTGTTTTACCATGTAATAATGTGGCGGCAACGTCCAATTCGTCAGTAATAAATTTTACTGTTTCTTCATATGTATTCCGGGGAACGGCAAATGTATCAGTTAAACCATAAGCTTTTTTAATGATAGGAACTCCGCCATAAATAGACAGCAGGTTACTATAAATATATGCTCTTAAAAAATGTACCTCACCTTTCAGGATATCTTTGGTTGCACCTTCAACAGGAGCGGCTTCAATCCTGTCGAAAAAAACATTCGTAGCCCTTATATATTTAAATGCGGTATTCCAATGGTATTGTTTTAAGTTAGATGCCCAAAAATCTGAAGCAAAAATTGCGAAATCACTGGGATTAATAAGGCTTTTGGTAACATTACTGCTGCCAAAGTCGGCATTGTAGGTGGACTCGTCTGCCATGGATGCCATCATAATACATCCAAAACCATGTGGTACACCGCTATAGATATTATTTACGTAAGTCTGGATCAGTGACGGGTCCGTCCATAAAGTTGCATCAGAAAACTGATCCACCGGTGAAATATCCAAATCCTTTTTACAGGAAGCCAGTTGACTCAGAACGGTCACTATTAAGACAATTGATAAAATGCGTTTCATAAAATATATTTTAAAAAGTTAAAGTTAGTCCTGCTGTTAACACTCTTTGTAAAGGATAGCTTTGGCCATTGCCTGCGGATGCTTCCGGATCAAAATCTTTATAATCCGGGCTATAAGTAAGCAGGTTATAACCACTCAGGAATATCCTGAATTGTTGAATGCCTACTTTATCAATCAGCCTTCTTGGAAGTGTATAACCAAACTGCACATTTTTTAACCGGAGATAATCTGTTTTCTTTAAAAAATAGGTATTGTTGTTACTTGCCCAGTATTCGTTGCCCCTGTTAAAAGTTCTGGGCTTGTTGCTGGTAGTGTTATCGGGCGTCCACCGGCCTTCTGCAAAGCTTTCTAAATAGTTACCTATCTCGCCCGATTCCGAGCTTATATAGTTTACCGCACCTGTAGCAGCCTGTCCTAAAATCGACAGGTCAAAACCTTTGTACTGCATATAGATATTTACACCACCCGTAAAAGTGGGCACATTTGATTTATCACTTCTTACCTGGTCCTTGGCATCTATAACATTATCTCCGTTAACGTCCTGAAAAATAATATCCCCCGGCCTTGCACCTGACCAATGTGGATATTTATCAACTGCCCCCTGGTCTGCAAATATTCCAATAGCCTGGTAATACACACCTGTATTCATAGGTTTTCCGGTTGATTGTTTATAGGTGGTGTCGCCTGGCGCTTCATCCCAGAATACAATTCTATTTTTCGCATAACCCCCATTAAAAGAAATGGAATAGTTAAAATCATTAATGCTATTGCGGTAAGCAATAGTAAAATCAAATCCTGAATTTTTTACCCTCCCTAAATTTTCAGGTGGTAATGTTATTCCCGCGGAGGCAGGAACGGAAGCATTCCTGATAATCAATACGCTGGATCTTTTGTACCTGAAATAATCAAATTCCACAGACAATTTATTCTTCAATAAGGAGGCTTCAAAACCAATATTTGCCTGGTCAGCAACTTCCCATGTTATATTGGGGTTTGGATTCCGGGTTTCATAGGATGTTACATTTTCAGTTGATCCATTCGTTACAAAAGGCAGGTAAGGCGACCCAAGAATGTTACCGTATGCGTAGGTGCCTAAATATTGAAATTCAAGTGGCGTTCCATTCGGGCCGAGCTGAATTCTATCATTTCCGGTTTTGCCCCATGATCCACGGATCTTTAAGCGGTCAATAATATTAATATTGGTTTTAAAGAAATCTTCATCAGATACCACCCATCCTGCTGAAACACCGGGAAAGAATCCCCATCGATGGTCCTTAGGAAAATTATAACTGCCATCTTCACGCCAAACAAATTCAACAAGATATTTATCTTTATAGGAGTAATTGGCCCTTCCAAAATAATTTAATCTGGTAACCAATGTGCCGGAGCCCCGGGCATCAATTTCGGCAGGTCCTCCTAAAGAAAGCTGATCAATAGCGGTGGAAGCAAAGAATCTCCTGAAAGCGTTAAAGTATTCCGTATTTCCTTTACGGTATTCAGATCCTACCAATACTTTGAAGCCATGATTGCCTGCTATTTTTGTTTCATAATTTATTAATCCATAAAAGGTTTTGGTTAATTCATCCCGGGAATATTGATTCAGTCTTGCATCATCAAAACCTCTTTTGCCCTTTACGAGTACGGGATTATTATCGGCATCATAGGTATTATAGTCCCAGGTATATAGATACCAGGGAGTTTGCCATGTTTTTCTGAAATCAAACCCTTTATCGATTGCGGCGGTTCCTGTAAGAGAAAGCCCTTTTACCCAGGGAACAGTAATATTTAATTTCAAATTAGTATTCACCGAATAATATTTGTCTTTATCATAGCCGGTAGCATCGGTGCTTATCACCACAGGGTTATCTCCGTATTCAATATCCGGGCCGGGAGTACCGTTGGGCCAGTATGCCGGCAGGGTAGGTTTTCCTCTCATTACCATTCTGAATATCGCGCCGGCCCCGCGTACAGGATAATTCCTGTCTTCCATCCTTCCGGACATATCAAATGACAAAGAAATATTCTTACTGATCTTACCATCAAGATTGGTTCGCAGATCATACTGATTGTATTTAGTGCCACTATGGTAATAATTACCTTCCTGTGTTTTTTCGCCCAGTGAAACAAAATATCTCAGATTTTCAGCTCCCCCGGAAATAGTTGCATTATAAGAAGTTTGAAGTGATTTAGACTTCAGGGTTGCTTTAAACCAGTCGGTATTGGGATATTTCCAGGGATCGGAGCCGTCGGCAAATTTCTTTATTTCGTCTGCGGTATACTTTGCAGGGCTGCCTGCATAGGTTGCTATTTCATTAAGCATGGTGGCATAGGTGGCTGCGTCTGCCATTTTTGGATTTTTTGTGGCCTGGTTATACCCATAGTTTACATTAAAGGTAATTTCGGGCTTACCTAGTTTACCTCTTTTGGTTGTTATTAAAATAACCCCGTTAGCGGCCTGGGAACCATAAATGGCGGCGGAGGCATCTTTCAGGATGGTTACGCTTTCAATACTGTTTGGATCAATCCTTTCGAGGCTTCGGCCGGCAATACCATCTACTACTACTAAAACATCATTATTTCCTAAACTATTCACTCCACGTATTCTTAAAGTAGAGCCGTCATAGCCAGGTTCACCACTTCCCTGGATAGCTGTAAGGCCAGGAACGCGGCCCACTAAACTATTACTTACATTTGTAGCGGGTGATTTTACAACCTCTGATCCTTTGATTGTACTTACGGATCCTGTAAGGGTTGCCTTTTTTTGTGTGCCATAGCCCACAACAATAACTTCGTTCAGGCTACTGGTGGAAGCGGCAAGGCTAATCGTAAAATTAGTAACCTTACCTACTATAATTTCCTGTGGCAGGTATCCCGTGCTTGATATTACAAGTACAGATTTTTGATTAGGTACATCAACAGAAAATGCCCCGTTTTCATTTGTGGTTACCCCTGCCGAGGTACCTTTTATTAAAACTGTGGCATTTATTACCGGGCTTCCTTTCTCTTCCTTCACCGTACCAGTTACATGGATCTTGCTCTGCGCCTGTGTTGCGCCGATAAATAACAGGATAATCAGTGGGGAAAGAAGAAATTTTTTGAATAAAGCCCCAGGTAAGTACTTTGGCGGTCTGAGGCTGGTTGAGCAATACTCATTTGTTTGCTTTTTCATAATAGCTTTTTAGTTTTGGTTAAAAATAATTGGCATTCAGGAATTAATATTTGTTTTAGGGACATTTAATTTACCGGACAAATTTTTTTATATTCATTATGTTTTTTAAGAAAATGTATTAAAAAGAATAAATAAATTAGGAAAGCTGAGCAATGTAATCGTTTACATTTTGTTATTTAACAATCTTTTATAACGTTTAATTTGGTCATTTGGAAGCATAAGGCTAGCCAATCATTCTCACAAATATATAAATTAACTTGAATAACCAAAATATTTTTTTATTCCCTGAATTAGTTATCCCCATCTGTTGTCTTTTTACCGGTTAATAATGTTAATAAAAGGAGATATAGGGTATCACAGTGTATGTTATTATAATGTTTAAGGATAGATTTATTGTAAATACCCAGGTCTTTTCAAAATCGATGCAAAAAGATGGCTGGGTAATTACTCTAATACCGGTTCATTATAATTGACAATAAAATTCATCCGTATTTTAATTTACTCAATATAGATTTTAACGGTTAGGTAAAAAAAGCAACACTAATTATCTGTGCCTTCGCCCCCTCAAAAAAAACCACATTTTATTAACTTTTCTTAATTGCTCCCAAATTGAATGACAATTTTTAAAGCGAGCTTCCATTATTAAATGCAGCAGTATCCCTTCGGCAGGTATTGTAATGCCGGACGATTATTTTTTTAGATTCATGCCACACAAATGAGTATTGCATTTTGTTAAAAATTCATTTATATTTAGCATCCCCCTTATCATAAATCTTTTCAAAATCTAACCAGCATCATGAGAAAATCAGGTAGCTTATTCACTGTATGTTTAATCTTGTTTTTTCAAAATGCCATCGCACAGCCATCTGTTCAAAAACTAAAATTGGAATTGCAGCAGAAAAAGGCCGTTGTACTTGATTTTTCACTTAACCAGCAAATGCCTGCCCAGGAATCCGTATTGCTAGCACGCAATGCCAATTTACCGATAATCAGTATTAAAGACGGGTTAAGCTCCAACCTTAAACTTCGCCCCAATACCGACTTGTTGGTGCAAATAAATGTACCGGTTAAGTTTGGCAGTTTTGAAGTTCAAAAACTGCAGCAATATTATAAAGGGATCAAGGTGGAACACGGGATCATCAACGCAACCGGCAAAAATGGAAATACGGCTATGATCCAAATGGAATTTTACCCGGTGGAAGATAATTTTAAAATTACTCCCAGGCTTACAGAAGATGCAGCAAGGGAAGCCGCTATTCGGTACACAGGCGCTAAAAGATACGCCTGGCAGGAAACGGGGTCCGTTTTGCCGTTACCAAAAGGTGAACTGGTCATCATTGCCGACTTTATCCGCGATGGCAGGATGACCCTTGCGTTTAAATTCGACATGTACGGCCTGGAGCCGCTTAGCCGTGCCAATGTATATGTTAATGCTTCGGATGGATCTGTGCTTTTGGTGGATAATCTTTTAATGGACGCCAATGCTAACGGGCGGGCAGATACCCGTTTTAGCGGAAACCAGGAAATCGTTACAGATTTTCAAAATGGCCCTCTTTTAAAGCCATACCGCCTGAGGCAAACACGTAACGGGCACGAAATAAGAACGCTTAATTATGGGAACCGTGATAAAGACCCTGCCAATGACCTGCTGGCTGCTGATTTTACAGATGATGATAACAACTGGACCAGTGCTGAATATGGTAATGGCGCGGTAGTGCCAAACCAGGATGACGCTGCTTTGGATGTTCAGTTCAATATGCAGATAGTAAGCGATTACTGGAAAAATGTACATCAAAGAAATAGCTGGGATAACAATAATGGAAATATCATTAGCTATGTTCATGTAACCGAGAATGGCGGATTCTACGATAATGCCAAATGGAGCGATGGAGCGATGTATTTTGGGGACGGCGACGGGGCAGGGGATCCGCCACAGGTAGGTATTGATGACTGCGGCCATGAATTGGGGCATGCAATCTGCCAGAGCACCGCAGGCCTGGTTTACTGCTGGGAATCAGGCGCCATCAATGAAGGGTTCAGTGATATATGGGCGGCCTGCATTACCAATTACACGCTCAAAACCTTTCCAGGTATTACAGGCAGCAAAATGGTGTGGCGTTTATTTGAAGAAACGTCGGACCCCGCTAAAGCGAAGCCGGGCATTAGAGATATGCAGAACCCGGCTCTGTTTTAATCACCCGGCCAAATACCCAATAGTAAAACGCAGTCTGTATCGTTGAGCGGGGGCAACTGGAGCGATCCTTCTATCTGGAGCACCAATAAAGTGCCCGATAAAAATACAGATGTGGTGATGGTACACGCGGTATTAGTGGATATTGACGGTATTTGCGGTTCGTTAAAAGTAACAGCGCCGGGTTCGGTAACCGTAAAAGCCGGTCAGAAATTAACCATTTATGAACCCAACACAATCATTGACCAAACGTCTTACAAAAGGTATTAAGCCGTTATTTGCCAGGACATTTATTTTATTTACCAGTCTGGCAACGTCAGCTTCGAAATATGAACGGATCAGCCAGCGAACACTGCTGTTACCTGCGGGATGAGCGACAGGGTCAAAATGGAAAAATGATTTCCCGGTAGACGGTAGACAATAAAAGGTTATCCGAAAAAAAATAAAGATTACTTTCATTTCCCAAAACTATTTTATACAATAAATACTGTTATGAGAAAATATCTACTTGGGCTTATGTTTTTTATTACAGCCTTACCTGCTTTATGCCAGTGGAACGGCAGTACTACAGTAAATAATATTGTAGCGAACAGCAACCTGAATGAATATGCATCAGGCATTGCAACGGATGGCGCCAACGGGAGTATTATCATGAGCGAAGATATTGAGGGAATGGGCGATATTTTCGCTCAAAAAATTACCTCTTCCGGTACAATTGCCTGGGGCGCCACTGCCAACCCTGTTCAGATTTGTGTTACACCGCAATTTAAATATAATAGCACAATTATCGCTGACGGAAGCGGCGGTGCATTTATTGCATGGAGCGATTACAGGTTCAACATTGAAGCGGGGGAGATCTTCATACAAAGAATTAGCAGTGGTGGCATAGTGCAATGGGGGGCAAATGGCTTAAGGGTTACCAACAATGCTACCGCCGATGATGACGAGCCCGTGCTTTGCAGCGACGGCGCAGGTGGGGTTATTGTAGCATGGCAGAGCGACGATACAACCAATAAGAATATCCAGTCATTTGCCCAACATTACAACAGCGCGGGTGTGGCGCAATGGGCTGCGAACGGTGTGCAGGTTTGTACGGCTGCTGGTTTCAGGGGAGCAAATGGAATAGTATCCGATGGCAGTAATGGCGCGATTATATTTTTTCTTGATACCCGCAACGACCCTCATGGCTTAGATTATGATTATTTAACCAATAGCGTAAACGAATTGGTAAACGGAGATGTGTATGCCCAGCGTTTAAATGGCGGCGGCGCTCGTTTATGGAACAATAATGGTGTGGCGGTGGTTACTGCATCCGGCACCCAGGCAGGTATAGGCAAAGCGTTGACAGACGGAAACGGAGGGGCGATTTTTGTGTTTGATGATGGCAGAAATGATGATATCAACTTTACCAATAATGATATATTTGCCCAAAGAGTAAATAGCAGCGGCGCGACAATGTGGGCGGCTAATGGCGTAGCAATTACCACGGCTGCCGGGAATCAATTTTTAAACAATGTAATTTCGGACGGGTCGGGAGGAATTGTAGCAGCTTTTAAACAGGAAGACAATCAATTGTTTACCCAGCGGATTACCGCTGCGGGTACCGCTTCCTGGACAACGAATGGTGTGGCCATTTCAATGGCGACGGCCCAGGCTGGCGATGCCTCAATGCAGGCGGACGGCACCGGCAATACTATTTTTGCCTATAATTTAATTGACGGGATTAACTTTATCAGGGCTCAAAAGCTAAATACAACGGGAGTTCCGCAATGGACTGCTGACGGAATAATTGTATGTAATACAGGTTATCCATATAATCCAAAAATAACGGTAAGTGATAATGGCAGCGCCATCATAGCTTGGAACAATTCGATCAATTTCGGTTCTTTGGATATTTACGCATCTAAGGTATTGTCAAACGGAACCCTTGCAGGAGCTGCTGTTACTGATTATATCACCGCTGCTAATGGCAACTGGGATAACCCCGCCACCTGGGTGAGTGGTGTGGCGCCGCCGGCTGGCGCCACAGTTATTATTCGCCATACTATAAGTTGCAATGTGAATGCTTCCTGCTTATCTTTAAAAGTTGAACAACCGGGTGGCAATCTTACGGTATTGACGGGTTTTAATATAACTATTACCCATTAGATATTTTGTCAAATTAAAAATTAAGCATCTAAATTTAAGAATACCGATGGTGGAGGGTTGTTCTGTTTTTTGATATATCTTTTCACATTTGATAGGACGGGTAAACTTGTGCATTTTTCGGGAATAAAAAATAATAACCACTCATGATTTTTTTGTGCAGTATAAAGTAAAGTACTAATCCTCCGTCAAAAACCAGAACCGCGAAAACGGCCAGGCAAAAATGGAAAACAATTTTAATTTTAATTCTTAATTTTCTAAGTCCTAACAACTTGTTCATGAAAAAAATATTTTTATTCATTCTTTTTTTTAATACTGTCTCACTCTTTGCACCCGCACAAACAAGTAGGGTTTCCCGGTATAAAAAAACTTCGGCGATGATTCCTATGCGGGATGGGGTAAAGCTTTATACCGTCATTCTTAGCCCGGTGGATGCGAAAGAGCCATCGCCTGTTTTAATTGAGCGAACTCCTTACGGCGCCAGTATCCCGATACCGGATGATACTACATTCCAGGCTGAATTAATGGATAATATAATGGCGAACGAAGGCTATATATTTGTTTACCAGGATATTCGCGGCAAATATAAAAGCGAGGGTACGATGCAGATACACCAACCCCTCATTCATGCAATTCAAAAAGGTGGCGTGGATGAAAGTACCGACACATGGGATGCGGTGGATTGGCTGATAAAAAATATCCCCAATAATAACGGGAAGGCCGGCATATATGGTATTTCTTATCCAGGCTGGCTTGCGCTGGTTGGCGCAGTGGATCCGCATCCTGCATTAAAAGCCGCTTCTGAACAAGCCTGCATGGGCGACCTGTTTTTAGGCGACGATTTTCATCACAATGGCGCTTTTCGTTTAAGCTATGGAATGGAATATAGCTACGAAGTTGAATTTGATAAAACAACCGATAGCAATTTCCCCTTCCCGCAGTATGACCTGTTTGACTGGTACCTTCAGTTGGGTACTTTAAAAAATGTAAACAGTAAATATTTTCATAATAAGATACCTACCTGGAACAATTTTGTAGCTCATCCCGGTTATGATGAGTTTTGGCAAAAGAACTCGCCTTTAAACTACGTGCAAACGGCGCAAATACCACAATTGCATGTGGGAGGGTATTACGACCAGGAAGATATCAATGGCCCGCAGCTGATGTATGAGCACATGGAAAAGAAAGACCGGGATAATCGCAATTTCATTGTATTGGGGCCATGGAACCACGGACAATGGGGCGGTGGTAAGGGTGATAGCCTGGGGCCAATCGCCTTTGAAAGCAGTACAGGTGTGTGGTTTCGTAACCTGCAAAAAAAATGGTTCGATTACTGGTTAAAAGGAATCGGCGATGGGAAATTCGACGAAGCCACCTGTTTTCAAACGGGTAGTAATCAATGGAAAACATACACCACCTGGCCACCAAAAGAAGCGGTCATTAAAAAGCTTTACGCGGGCGCCGGTCATACCGCATCTTTTGCCAAACCGGTTGCTGCGGATGGTTATGAAACATACACCAGCGACCCCGCAAAGCCGGTTCCATACAGAACATTGCCGATCGAAGCAACTTACGGCCCGGGCAGCCGCTGGAGATCCTGGCAGGTGGAAGATCAGCGGTTTGTATACAGTCGCCCCGATGTACTGAGTTTTACAATGGATTCGCTTAAGGAAGACCTTACCGTTACAGGAAAAATAATGGCGCATCTTTTTGCGGCCACCAGCGGAACGGATGCAGACTGGATCGTAAAGCTGGTTGATGTATATCCCGCTTTTGATCCTAAAAGCATATCCATGAGCGGGTACCAGTTACCGGTAGCAATGGAAGTTTTTCGCGGGCGGTTCCTAAAAAGTTTTTCCAAACCGCAACCGCTTGTATCAAACAGGCCCGCTGAATTTGTAATTGATCTGCACGATATCAACCATACTTTTAAAAAAGGGCATCGTATTATGATCCAGGTGCAAAGTACCTGGTTTCCACTAATTGACCGGAACCCCCAGAAATTTGTACCTAATATCTTTGAAGCAGCTGAAACAGATTACATCAAAGCCACACAAAGGGTGTATTTTTCAGCACAATTCCCCACCTATATCGAATTGCCTGTACTAAGTACTAAGTACTGAGTACTTTGACGTAGTAAGATTTCTACAATAAGGGCATGCTAATTTGCTTGTTAATCATCATGGAGAAAGTGGCACCTTTTTTTATTCCCGGGATTTTATAGTCAGTGATTATAAAACTCCCCTTTGCGCGACACCGGAGGAAAATGTTCTACATAAAAATCTCATTGAATTCCTGTATCAGGGATAAAAATATTGGTATATCATTTGACTCAGGATTATAAAGTAATTTTTATGCCGGCACAAGATGACAACCTCCTTTTTTTAGAGAATAAAATACAGGAAATAAAAATGGCCATCTTTAGGGCTGAAACTGGTGTGGTACTTCAATTAACCAATAATATTATATCAACTATAAAGACAGACAGTGATGGAAATATCTGGTTTTTTACCACCTTCAACAGCGAATATCTGAAGAATGTTGACAAGCACTTTTTCGCATACCTTGAATATTGTCAACAAGAGCAGTACTGCCGCTTACGGCTTAGTGGAAAAGCATCCATTGTTGTCGGCGATGGCGAAACTGGTTCTTTCACAATAGAAACAAATTCGCCTGGAAAGGATAATATCGTTTTAATTAAATTTAAAATATTATATGCTGAATATCTGGAAAACAAACAATCCGAGCCAATATCAGTAAAGGAAAAAGTAAAATCGTTTTTTACCGGTATATTCATTCCGCATTCGCACAGGAAGTACGATTATTCCTGATTCAAATTAAAAAGTTAACGAGCCTCATTGATTTTCAACGGGGCTTTTTTATTTACCGGCTTATGAGACAAAAAAATTATTGCGCCTGCCGGGCCGGAGCTACTGGGGTGGGTTAACAATGATGTCCAGCAGGTCTTTTATACTCAGCTTCGTATGCACGGTCATTGGAGAGCCTCCGCTATTGATATGTATTTTTGCCGTGCTGTTTTGAATCGTGAGGTTAGTAATATGCCGGGTAAATATTACATGTGTAGCGCCCGCAATATCCAGGATATTGATAAAATCTTTCATGAATTTTTTTTTAGTGTTGAATATTATTCTGAATTATTGTTCAAATATACCAATGAATTGTAGCAGTGGGTAATTATTGATATTCCAAATATTATTCAGTTAAACGATTCCCGTTTTGTTTTAAATGTATTAATTTCCGGCAAGGACCCTATTAGCGGGGTAAACGGTATTGCGAAAATTATCAACCGCTGCGGTTGTTGTAATTGAGCAACGCCTTTAGCGGTTGTAAACCCTGGGGGGCGGTTGATCGGACTTATTTTCGACGACTTTATAATCAGGAGACATCCCGAAGATCATTTTCAGACAGCGCCTAAGAAAACGCGGTATTTGGATTTTACTTATAGTATATATGGTTGGTAATAGCGGTCTGATAAAAAGTTTGCAAAAAAATCCCGTCCCGCGGCGGTTATAGCTAAGCCTTATCATGTGGTTTAGGAATCAAATGATAGCTATTAGAAAAGTGATTTCGATGTTAATAATCAGTCAACAGAAATCTAATCAAAACGGATCGATTTTAGATTAAATCCGCCATTCACAATATGCAGTTTCAACACCTGCCGGCCTTTATTTAAGAATACATTTTTTATGTTTACCGTCTGCCATTTTTTTAAGCCACCGGTATTTGGTATCGCGATATTTTTGGCCGGCTTATATTCGTAAGAACCAATTGAAATGCTACCTGCCGCTGTATCGGACGCTATCTCTGCCTGCAACGTGTATATGCCTTTTTTTACCACATTTACAGTGAACTGCAGCCATTCACCGGCCTCTGTATCGCTTACATAATAACTTTCATACAGGGAAGAGTCTTTGCGGATATCCACGCCATCATTTCTAAAAGTACGGCCACGGTTACCTGCGCCCGGTTTGCCCGATATATGATAGTCGGCGGTATCGGTATCATAATAAGCAATACCGTTTCTGCCAAGATCATATTCCACCGCTTTAAGGATACTGCCATGAGTGATGATATTGGGTTTAAATGGTAGCGCCGTCGCGGAAAATGGCTGGCGCATCATTGCATCTATTACATCTTTATGATAAAAATTAGATTCCAGCCTGGCGTAGGTAGCCAACTCCAGCAGCCCGCTGTATACATTGCTTTCTTTCGGCTGCTCCCCTTTACCGTTCCAGTAATTTACCAGGGCATCATAATTCAGATTCGACCGTATTTCCAGCGGATTATTGGCGCCCAGTTTTTTCAATGGCCACCATGCCCAGCCAATATTATTGCTTTCAAATAAGCGGATGGCCTGGGTAAACCATACGTTCGAATTTTCTCCCGTTTCTCCCAGCCATACAGGTATGTTATACCTGTTACGCGTATCCACTATTTTACTGATGGATTGCTGGTCGTTGTTGTTCCAGTATTTGTGAAAACTCAGCACCATATTATTGTCCCAAACAGGCAACAACCCATTGTAATTATTTCCCCATCCATTGCCTTCAATAATTATAATATGGTTTTTGTCCACTGAGCGGATTGCCTGGGTAATATCTGTCAGTAATTGTTTCAGGGGCTCATTCTTTTGTTCGGCAAGGCCATTTTTATCTTTCACGGAATCAGTAAAACCAAAGTTTGGCTCGTTCAAAATATCATAGCCGCCGATCCATGGCTCATTGAAGTAATGTTCTGCTAATTTTTTCCATAATGCAATCGTTTTTTGCTGGTTGGCAACGCTTGCCCAAAGCGATGGTTTGGATACATCCCTGTCTGAAATATTCAGATCGTTGCCCTGACCGCCGGGGGCCGCATGCAGGTCGAGTATAAGGTACATTTTATTGATCTTGCACCAGGCCAGTAAACTATCTGTTATTGCAAATCCTTTTTCGAGCCATGTATTTTCACCAGCTACCGGTTCCCTTTCAACAGGGAGCGTATATAAATTGTAATGCATCGGTAAACGAATGGAGTTAAAGCCCCATGCATGCATGGAATCCACATCGATCTTTCTGGTATGATTCGCCAGCCAGGCATCATAAAATTCCTGTGTTTGTGCCGGGCTGAGAATGGCTGCTATTCTTTCACGGATCTTATATTGCTGCCCCGGCCCGTTTATGTGCAACATATAACCTTCCTGCAACATCCATCCGCCTAACCCCATTCCCCTGAGTAAAACATTTTCCCCTTTTTCGTTTACGATATTTTTTCCTTCGGCTTTTAAGAAGCCCTGTGCCTTGCCAGTTAGTGAAACTAATATTACCAATAACATTACAAATAAGCAAATTAGCCAATTTGCTAATTTGCTTATTAAGAACGATGGACAAAATGGTCCAAATGCTCTATGATTAGTAACCGCAGGGAGATGCTGAATTCTAAATAGATATTGTTTTACTGTTGCTGGTAAATAAAGCATGTTGAGTATTATTAGAAATATCCTGATAAATGTTTGTGAATAGGTTTACCACACATAAGTTGCAACGCTGCCTCCCCTAAGTTTGGCAGTGATCATTTCTCCTTTGTAAAGAATATTAAATGTTTGTTCGGATCCGCTGTTGTTTGCTACCAGTAACACTTTTTTCCCGGCCGGTGTTTTAAACGCCACATTTGGAAGCGAACCGGGTTTACCTGAGGCGATGCGTACGGAGCCCGGCCTTACAAATTTTGATACATGCGCCATAACATAATAAGCCACATTGCGTGTTATCTTATCGCCATCAATGGTAACGGCGCCCTGGCATGATCCGCAGCCGCCCCTGTCTGTAAAAGGCTTGTTTTCGGGATCTGCTGCAAGGTTCCATAGCAGCACATTTTTGCACCAGTTACGGGTAGCGCCAATCATCACCCATTCAACCGGCGACGCGATATTTATTTCCTTCGCACCAGGATCATCCACTACCATCTGCTCGGTAAAATAAAGGTTCTTATCCGGATGTGCATTGTGTACTTCTGTGAGGGCTTCAATATTGCCTCCATATAAATGAAAGCCGGAACCGTCAATGTATTTTTTCGCAGCCTCGTCATTCATAATGGTAATGGGATAATCCGGGCGATCGGCATTATGGTCGTACAGGATAATTTTTGTGTTGATATTGGCTGCTTTAAAGGCAGGACCTAAATGGTTCTTTATAAAATCTGCCTCGTCTGGAGCCGGCATCAGGAGGCTGGGATTATTGCCCGGGTGAAGCGGTTCATTTTGAACAGTGACCGCATCGATCACAATTCCTTCTGCCTTCATCGTCTGGATATATTTAACAAAATAAGCGGCGTATGAACCATAAAATTCAGGTTTTAAACGGCCGCCTCTTGTGTCATGGATCGTTTTCATCCAGGTGGGCGGGCTCCAGGGTGAACCTAATATTTTTATAGCCGGATAGATGGCCAGTATTTCTTTCAACACGGGTATTACATCCGCACGATCTGGCCCGGGATCAAATTTTTTCATCTCCGGATCCGTTTCTCCTTCCGGCAGATCATCGTATGAAAATACCCTTTCATTCAGATCAGACGCACCAATGCTTAACCTTAAATAGCTGACGCCGATATGATCGCCATCTGTGCCAAATAATTCCTTTAATAATGCCTCCCTTGCGGCGGGGCTCATCTTAACGATGTGTTGCGCACTGCCACCTGTCAGCGCAAATCCAAAGCCATCAATGGTTTGATAGCTTTGCTTTTCATCTACCGCGATGGTAGGGTAATTATTTGTTTGTTTTTTAAACACGAGTTGCTTTGGCTGCTGTTGGAATAGAACCGACCTGTCAGCATTTGTGAGCCAATAAACGGCCTGTTTATTTTGTGCATCCACGGATCGCATCACCAGGCCCATTAAAATAATGGCTAAAGTTTTTTTACCTTTTGAAATCATGTCTGTGAATATTGAATAATTGAAATTAGATGATAAGGCACACTATGCACTTTTTTATGAACACTTAAATGTATCGACAATTATGGAACCATCAACAATTTTTCATCTGAAAATGATCTTTAAACCTGGTATATATTTCCCGGCGACCATATTAATACCCGTTTTATATTTACTAATAATCAATATATGGCATTCTATTTGTTAAACCATTATATAGAATGCCGAACGATTATATAAAATCACTATATAACAGCGCTTTTTCCTCCTTTTCCAAATTCCTTTCGTAACTCCGCTAAAATATTTTTAGCACCGCACTGTAAAAGCATAAGTGTATGAAATTTTGTTTGACTTTTTTTATTTTTATCGCGAATTCCTGTTTCGCACAGCAATGGCAGGCTGAAGTAATGGCCGGCGTATCGGGCTACAGTGGTGATTTGACCCGCCGTAACCTATCATTTAAAACTATGGGGCCTGCTGTAAACGTCAATTTAAAGTATATTTTGCCTGGTAATTATATTGTGTTACGGACAGGTATTAGCTATGGACGAATATCGGCCAACGATAAAAATAATACTGATCCCCGGGTAAATGTCCGTGGTCTGAATTTTAAGTCCCATATATTGGAAGGAAGCCTGTGTGCAGAGTTCAATTTACTTGAGCCTGAAAATTTTTATGCCTTTCCTTATTTTTTTGCGGGAGTGGGAATATTTCACTTTGATCCCTATACTTACGATAACAATAACAATAAAACCTTTCTGAGGTCGCTTGGAACCGAAGGCCAGGGACTATCAGAATTCCCGGATAGGAAAATGTATTCATTAACCCAGTTTTGTATTCCTTTTGGGGCCGGTTGGAAATTTAAAATAGGTGAAAAGTATGAATTAATTTATGAGGCAGGGGTGCGTTACCTTTTTACAGATTACCTGGATGATGTAAGTAAAAATTATCCAGATCCACAAGCGTTGCAGGCAGAAAGGGGCCGGATAGCGGCAGAATTATCCTACCGGCAAAAAAATTCCAATATTCCAATAGACGGAAGACAAAGGGGAAATCCGAAGGTCAAAGACTGGTATTATATGAGCGGTTTTAAAGTGTTAATTAACCTTGGTAAGTAATCGCAATTTTTTAAATAGTAGGAATTCTATTTAACCTTCGCCTAAACTAAACCGATATTTTGAATTATTATTATTTCCGGTAGGCGTAAACCTTATTGACCGTGCCGGTATGCCCTGTAATAGTGCCTGGATTGCAAGCCCATGAAGTTTTATTCAGCTCAATTATTGACTGTATAACTGTTATAGGGGATGCCATTTTTCAATATGATTATAACCTGTCATACCGACGAAAATATTTTTAAAGGGATCGCCTGTAACTGCGATGGGATCCGCCAGCATTCCTTTCTTTAGCCTGCCTATTTGATTTGGATAGCAAAAGCATCTGCGTTTACCGGGATGGCTGATTGCAAAACTGCCACCGGCCGTATTTAACAAGAAATCTTTATTAAATGATTCACTTCCGCGTCAATAAAAGTTCCGTATAAGTATGCCGTATAAGGTAGCTCCGCCGCAAGGGTGACGATGATGACGTGAATAACAAATGCCCGTGACCAAAAAAGAATGTGCAGGGAGAAATGATTTGCCGGTTTTATTTTTTGTGTTTGCTCTTTTTTTCTTCCTCATTATCCAGCACAAGATTTTCCGACTCGCCCACCCTGTCCTTAAGATCTTTGAACAGGCCCTCATCACTCAGGTCGAGCTTATGCGAATTTTCCCAATCAAAACGAGCGATCTCCTGCAACCGCGCTACTACTTCGGTATCGTCTACTTCGATGGCCAGTTCACGCCGGTCGTCGAAACTTCCCGGTGTAAGATTAATCGACCCTACAATGGCCCTGCTGCTATCAGCCAGCAGCATTTTTCCATGAAGCTTCAGGTGCCTGAGCTTATGTATTTTGATGCCCACATAATTCATGATCCTTAGTCCACCGACACCTTCTAATAATTTTTCCTTTTTCAACGAATGCGGGGGGCGGGCCATCACATGCACTTTAACTCCACGGTTTGCTGCCCGGATCAGCCTTTCAATAATCACCATATCCTGGTAGCGTTCATTCTGAACAAAAAGGGTGTCCTTTGCTTCATCAATAAACCTTGCGATACGCGCCCTTCCATTTCCATTGCACCAAATAAGCCGGGCATTCTCACTGCTGTCAAAATCTTTCCGGTCCCAGTCGGCTTCAAAGCACAGGATGATCTCCTGCACTTCGATGGGATGCCTGGTAAGGATCGCATAGTCCCTTGTTTGTGTAAGGTTTTTCATTTCCCAGTTAAGTGACTTTACAAAAGCCAGGTGATCGTCCACCACCATTGATTTCTCATGTGTGAGGCCAAAATTTGGATTACTGTCTTTAACTGTGATGCCTGCTTTTTCAAGTATTTCCCGGGTGGCTTCATTTTCTTCCTGGCCGTTTCTGCGGGCGGGATTAAGCATTACCCTTACTTTTACGCCCCGGCCGGCGGCCCTGGTAACAGCTTCAATTATTATGGGAGCAGAGAAAAGGAACATTTTTATTCTGAGTGATGACTGGGCCGAATCAATGGCATCAATAATTGATTGAGCAGTGTCGTCGGGAAAAACAATTACGGAACGGTGCGACATACAATATTTTTAAATTGATTGAAATTATAAAATAAAACGTAAATGAACCGCAATGGTTTTGGGATTGTATTTCGTGCTACCCAGCCCGAACATTGATTATTGATTATTGAATATTGATTATTGAGCAATTTTTTAAGCTAAATATTCAATATTCAACAATCAACGCTCAAGGTTTATGTGCAAAAACTTTATTGACGGGCGCTTAAAGCGGCTGTTGGAAGAACGCTTTTGTAAACATAAGAAAAATCGAAAAAAATTTTTATCTTTTCTGTTTAAACGGATTGTAATAATTTTAAACCATGAAGCCGTTGCTTTTTGTATGCCTATATATTTGCTGCAGATCAGTTGTAAAGGGCCAGGATTTCAATATACCGGCAAAAGAAACTTATTCGGCTGCTTCAATCGCACGGTATGTGCAATCAAATTTTAAAAGCGACCCGGAAAAATTACATGCCATCTATTCCTGGATTATTACCAACATACGATATGATAAAGACAGCATGTATCCTATTAACTGGAGTTTGGAACACGAAGAAAAAATATCCGCTACTTTGAGAAGAAGGAGGGGAGTGTGTGAAAATTATGCCACCCTCTTTGCCGACATTGCTTTAAAAAGCGGCTTCCCTTCTTTTGCTGTAAGCGGCTATACGAGGCAGCATGGTTCGGTTAACCGGGCGGGGCATAGCTGGTGCGCCGTATACCTGCGCCAGCAATGGTTTTTATGCGATCCCACCTGGGATATTGGCAACAGCGGCAATACAAGATATTTTTTGATAACCCCGGCGGAATTTATTGAATCGCACATTCCCTTCGACCCGCTTTGGCAATTGCTCGAATACCCGTTGACAGAACATGAGTTTGACCAGGGTTTTTCCTATTCAAAAAAAGACAGTCATTTCTTCAATTTTGCTGATTCGGTAAAAGCCTTTCTTCAACTGGATAGCCTGCAGCAACTGGAGGCGTCCACGCGGCGGGTAAAACAGGCCGGGATCGGGAGTCAGCGACAAAAAGACTGGCTTGCTTACAATCAAATGAAGATTGCCGGGATCTATGGTGAGAAAGATATGAATTTATATAATGAGGCGGTAGCGGACCTTAACAAGGCAAACAGTATTTTCAATAATTATGTTCAATACCGTAATAGCCGGTTTATTCCCGCAAGGCCCGACAATGAGATCGAGGGCCTTCTTGACCCGATCGCCTTACTGATTTCGGGTGCCTTAAAAAAGCTGGAGCAGATGGGTAAGGCAGTAGAAAATTTTCAGTATGACACCGGCACAATAAAGGACAGGTTTACTTTTTTATCCGGCAGGGTACAAGAGCAGCAAAGTTTTCTGAAGCGTTATTTAGAAACGAGTGTGGCAGAGCGGGAGCGTTTGTTTTATAAGTGAGGATATTGTGAAAATGTGAAAATGTGAAAATGTAAAAATGGGAAAATGGGAAAATTGCGCAATGTAAACCTGTATTTCATTTTCAAATTTTCACATTTTCAAATTATTTTGTATAAAAGACATTAGATTCGTGTGTCAATAGTATTTCCATTTATAAAAAAGCTTTCCATGAAAAATTTGATTTCTTTTTTCGCAATTGTCATCGGTTTTGTTGGGTTTACCGCATTTTCATCCATTGATGGTAGAGCGGACTGGATGCCATTATTCGATGGCAAATCGCTTAACAACTGGAAGGTGGGCGACAATGCCGGTACATTTACGGTTGAAAATGGTATGATCGTGGCTCACGGTCCCACTGCGCACTTATTTTATAACGGGGAAGTGAACAACCACAACTTTAAAAATTTTGAATTTAAAGCAGAAGTGATGACCATGCCGGGGTCCAATTCGGGCATATATTTTCATACCGCTTACCAGGAAGGCGGATGGCCGGCCAAAGGATATGAAGTACAGGTTAATAACTCTCACACCGACTGGCGAAGAACCGGTAGCCTTTACGGCATAGAAGATGTTAAGGAAGTATATGTAAAAGACAGTGTTTGGTTTACGGAACACATTATGGTGCAGGGAAAAAGAGTGGTGATAAAAATAAATGATAAAACAGTGGTGGATTATACTGAGCCAGAACATGTGCAACGCGGCAATGACTCTTTGCGCGTGATATCCAGTGGCACTTTTGCCTTGCAGGGACACGATCCTAAAAGTAAAGTGTATTTCAAAAACCTTGTGGTAAAAGTTTTGCCGGATTAATAATCGGGCATTTGAAGGTGACAAGAAATATCCCTTGCATCATTGACAATTTATTTTAATTTTTCGAATACCAGGCAAGTTATACAGCTGGTAGCAATTTTAAAAGACCTCAACTTTGGGAAATTTTTTAGCACTTTCAGGAGTTGTGGGTAAGACACAACAGGAAGTATTAACCAGCTTGACAAACTATGCCAGGTCTGTTAACGGTGGTGTTCAACAAGAACAAAATATAAACTCTGACAATGACAACTGTTGCATCATTTCAGAAGCAAATGGGAACACATCGGTTTTTTATCCTGACGGTTATCTTGAGTGGGACGATTCTTCAGAATTTATTTCTAAAGAATTAAATGCAACTGTATTTTCCTTCCATATTCACGACAGCGACTTATGGATGTATTTGCTTTACAATAACGGACAAATAGTTGACCAATTCAATCCTGTGCCAGACTATTGGGACGACAATTTGAGTGAAAAGGAAATTGAAAGTTGGAAAGGCAGTTCTTCAACTTTGGCGAAATATATTAATTACATCAAACCAGGTGACATAGAGAAATATTTAGTGAGATGGGATTTAGACGAAGAGGAAAGTTCAAAAGCATATCCAACAGATGAGTTTAATAAAGAAGAATGGCAATTGGTAGACTTTATGAACAAAATAAAATTACCTTATCCACTTGACGACAACGGTAATCATAAAGGAGAAACATATAGGTTGTGGACAGACAAATTAAAATTAAAACCTCAACAGGTAAACAACAGAATAAATATCCAAAGTGGTAAGACTGAAAAAAGTGAAGAGAAACCCTGGTGGAAATTTTGGTAGTTTTTCATCGCAGTGGACAAAACAGCTACCAACAAAAGTATTGGCAAAAGCTGGGCAGACGGAAGATCAATCAGCAAAAAATCTCTATTGTACTGCATCCAGACTTGACGTAATTCTTCTCGTCATTTAATTGTTAACTGTAATTTTATTTCTTTAATCGGCTGCTGTTCCGGGCTGTACAAGCAACGAATATCCAGCCTTCGCCAATATTCGGTCGTTAGCAGTAGCCGGTATTTTTCAAAGATATATCGGCGGACAGACATAAAAAAAGCTGCCATTTGGCAGCGTAAAAAGTTTTATGTCATTAATCATTATTTCCATACTGCCCACTTGCCTGCGGCGGCCCAGTTTACCTGGCCTATTGCTCCCCGGTAGGTTACTGCGGTAAAAAAGGAGGAGAAATTATCCCCATCAAAATTTGAACCCGAAGCGGCGGGCGATCCGGACAAAGGTGTAAGATCAGGACCATTGACAGCATCGTACATTTTAGTTAATTTCAGATCCGCTGATACCAGGATCAGTTCATTTTTGTTAACGCTGTTCAAAGCAAAATCCTTTAATTGCTCGTCACCGTTAACTCCACGAAACCCTGCAGGATCCGACCCATTGTCGTAGCTAAAAGTGCGGCTTACACTGTCGCTTTGCACCAGGTTATACTTGAATTCAGATCCTGCTCCGGTCATTAGCGGAGGTTTGGTCCTGGGGCAAACCATCAATCCACCCTGCGGATATTCGGCTATGATAGAATTTTGAAGAATAAACCTGGTTCCTTTGCGGATATAAACACCCTGGTTAAGATTTGTTTTGACAGTCTCCGTGCCCTCGGGGCCGATAATGGTCATATTGGAAATAATCGGACGGGTCAGGGGTGCATTCGTTGTAGGCACCGCATCATTATAACTTTCAAGCGCATTTGCCCTCAGCGCATGTGTGGAAGTAAGCTCAGTACGGTAAGAAATAAGGTATTGCATTTTACCGGTGTAGCCATAATCAAAATCAAAATCGTCGTCGCCATTATTATACCCAATCAGGTGAGAAACATTCACAGTACCGCCAACAAATTGAAACCCATCATCTTTGGAATGTGTTACCATTACATTATCTATCGTAGTTGCCGAGCCAACGCTTTCCAAACAGAACCCGCTCGCCTTATCTATAGCCCATTCTTCTTCTGCATCCGGATTGATACCACCGCAATATTCCAATCGCAAATATTTAATGGAGCCGGAATTATCATCTAAAACAGTGCCGCCAAATTTGGTGTCAGCTGAAATGGTTAATCCTTCTACATTTCCGGTACCGATATTAGTAGGTGCCTTACCCAGGATGATTATTGCACCCCAGTCTCCCGGAGCTTTGGACGTAGCTGCCGAAGTAAATACAACCGGTTTATCCACGGTGCCATTTACTACTAATTTTGATCCTGCCGTTATAACTAAAATGCCTTTGTTCGCAGCGACATCATTTTTTAATACCGATATGGTAATCCCGGCCGGGATGGTCAATGTGGCATTATTTTTAACATACACCTGGCCGTCAAGAATATAATTCGTATTTACATCCAGCGTTAAATCTGCCGTAATCTCACGGGCCAGAGTATCAATTTTAATTTTCGGAGGATCTATTGATGTATCATGCCCTTTATTACAAGCGGTTAATGCGCAAATTATTGCGAAAGGAAATAAAATGTATCTCTTCATGAAAATTTATTGATGGTTATAAAATATGTGATGATCCTATTTCGATACTGCATTACCAACTATCGTACCATATTAATTTGTAATACTTCATACCGGATACCAAAGCCGCAAAAAGGCATGGTTTTAACTTAATTAGGGAAGATAATGAATTAACGACAATAAGTTATGAATTTTTTTAATTCAAATGCAGAGGTGAAGTATAGGGCGCATACAATGACTCCTGTAAAATTTGGATCCGTTTACGAGTTCAGCGTTGGCGAAATATAAGGGCGTATGCCAGACAAAGCGTTCTATAATGGTTAAGCGCCAAAAACTAACAGGAACGCATACATGATTCTGCGATTTACAACTCATAACTCATAACTCGCAATTCATAACCCACAACTCATAACTCAAACCTCACAACCCGCAACTCATTGCTACATATTTAAACATGCAAAATAAGAAGCGCCAAGCAGGGGCGCTTTTTCATTTATTACCACATACACCGATACTTCCTTGAGCAACTGGCCCATGCGGCCGCTTTTGTTGAATACATCTTTCCAGGTATCCTGGTTTAGTAATGGTAACAGTTTGGGTGCAATACCGCCTGCAAGGTAGAGTCCGCCGGTGGCTTTTAATTTTAAAACCAGGTTTACCGCCTCCGTCGCCAGGTAACGGTTAAACATTTCGATTGCTTCCATACAGACAGGGCAACTGCCTTCAAGTGCGGCTTTGCTGATAATGGGAGCAGGGTCGGTATTTTCCATTTGTTTCAACAGCCATGCGGGGCTTTGTTTTTTTTCCACCCGGGTAAGGTATTCCCAGGTAGCATAAATGCCATTACCGCTCAGCAGCCGCTCCCAGCTCACATGCTCATGCCTTTCAAGCAGGAAAGTTAATACGGCCATATCCCTTGGGTTGCGGGGTGCAAAATCGCTATGGCCGCCTTCGGTTGCAAACGGATGATAATGATCGCCATCGAAGAACATGCCTGCTTCGCCCAGCCCTGTGCCGGCAGCAAGTATGGCAATATTTCCGGGCGTTTCATTGGTTCCTTTATAAAGTGTACTCAATTCTTCCTGCTTTAACCCCGCCAATCCATAAGCAGTTGCCTCCAGGTCATTTAAAATGGCAACGGGGCTGCCACCTACATGTTTGCTGATCTCTTCGCTATCAATATTCCAGCTAAGGTTTGTAAACTTCACTCTCCCGTCTACGATCGGGCCGGCAACCGAAAAACAAATATTTTCAGGACGCCCCTGTCCTTCCAAAAAGTGGGTAAGTATATCAGTAAATGAAGCATAGTCTTTGCTGACATAACGGGTCTCTTTGATGGTTTCCAGGCCAACGGCCGAAAAACGGCTGAGCAGCATGTTGGCCTTTGTGCCGCCAATGTCGCCTGCCAGGATAATGGTATCGGTATCCGGGGGGAACTGGAGTTTTTTGAAGGCTACCGGTATAAGTAATTTTAAATTCATAATGGGCCGCAAAGTTAAAACAAAATCGCTTCTGTACCTTTATTTATTATATTGGATTATGAAAATACAATACGGTATTGCAGGGTTTGTTATTGGTATAATGTCGGGGCTTTTAATCGGCCTTCTTGAAATGAAATTGATGAAGCGTTTACAACTTGATGAGCTCACTCCGTTTGTAATAGGCATCACTGTTATCGGTTGCATAATAACAGGTATTGTTGTTGGAGTAAAATTGGCTAAGCGATATTGAAATAAATATAGCTTGTCCTCAGATACTTAACCTTTCTACATGTCAATTTTGTTTACGTGCCTGAATTGGATTTAATAAATAAGCTGCTTATATTTATAATTCAATCATCCTTCATTCCAATACATTTATCATGAAGAAATTTATTCTATTTCAATTTAGTATTGCCTTGCTTTTATCCTTTTTTATTTCCTGTCAAACACAAAAAAAAGAAGATCGTCTTGGAAAGGCTTCGCGGGAAAATAAAAATGGGTGGATCTATGTGCACCTGGAAGGCTCGCCTTCGGATATAGGCTACCAGCACGGCTTTCTTCTTGCCAATGATATAGATACTACCCTGCAGGCGATGTCTTATGCGCTGGAACATGAAACAAAAAAAGACTGGGCTTTCTATCGAAATTGCGCAAAGAATTTTATCTGGGATAAGGTAGACCAGGAATATAAAGATGAAATAAACGGCATTGTGGATGGCTTGCACGCTCAGCAAAAAAAATACGACAGCCTCGACATTACCGCGCTGAATGCTATGGAAGAACTGGCTTACTATTATGTGCCCCAGCTGATGAATAAAGAAAAAGCCGGTAGTGGCAATAATAAGGCGCCGGGCAATTGCAGCGCTTTTATTGCCACCGGTAGTTATACCAAAGACGGAAAGATCGTAATGGGCCACAACAACTGGACCTCTTACATTACCGGGCAGCACTGGAACGTGATCGCTGATATTGTTCCGCAAAAAGGCAATCATATTTTAATGGACTGTATGCCGGGCCTTATCCATAGCGGGGATGATTTTTTGATCACCGCAAATGGGATAATGATCACTGAAACTACCATTACGCAATTTATCGGATTTGATTCCACCAAAATACCTGAATTTGTACGTGCCCGTAAAGCCGCACAGTACAGCAACAGTATTGATGATGTGATCCGGATATTTACTACCGGTAATAATGGCGGCTATGCAAACGACTGGCTGATAGGCGATACTAAAACCAATGAAGTTGCTAAACTGGAACTGGGGCTTAAACATAGCCGGGTATGGCGGTCTAAGGATACCGGTATGATTGGCTCCAACTTTGCAAGCGATCCTGAACTTATTAAAGATGAAACTACTTTTAAAGTAAATGATTCCACCACTTCGCCCAATGCGCGTAAACTGCGCATGGAAAAATTAGTGGTGGGTATGAAAGGAAAACTGGATGAAGAAACAGGTAAGCAGCTTGAGGCGGATCATGTAGATGCTTTGCAAAATAACAAAGCCAATAACCGGTGCGTGGTGTGCGGGCATGTGGATGAAGATATAAAAGGTTGTGCGGAATGGGATTGGCCCGCGTATTATCCGGGTGGTGCCGTACAGGGAAAAGTAACTACTTCGGCACTTGCAAAAGATATGAAATTCTGGGCGCATATGGGGCATCCATGCGGAGAAGATTTTATCGGCGCTACCTTTTACAAGCAACATCCCGAATTTGAATGGCAATCAAAATACCTGACAAATATGATTTCCTATCCCTGGACCTTGTTTGAGGCTAAGAAATAGAATCGCCGACTCATTGGCAATACCTGGCCAGCTTTCTACCTGCTTCCTTTTGCAGGCATTGGAATCTCTATCCAGATATCCATGGCCTATTTGTAACAAATTAATTTCAGCCAGTATCTCAGTTTGTCCGGCTGGCCATAATGATTGGTGAAAACCGCCTGTGATGAATTGATATTAGAATATTCCCGCACCTAAAATAGTTTGGTAAAAAACTATGTATTCATAAAAAAGAATATTATTTTACCTCGCATAAAGGAACTGCCCCTTGAAAGCATAACTTATGCTCCAGGCCCGGTATGTGCATTTTTTGAAAAAGATTGGCATGCCGGGAGACCAGTTGCAAGGCAATCAACAAAACAGCTAACCATAAAACAAACCAAAATGAAAGCGATCAATAAAATCAGCCAGGTAGTTGCTCTTATAATGATGACCTCAACGCTGATGTTTACGGTCTCCTGCAAAAAAGAAAATTCAGATGAGCCGACTGGTTCAGATCATTCAGAACGTTTATCGGATGTCAAAAATCCCGATGTGTTCAATAAATCTGCCTTTTCCCCTTGGCGTATAAAGTCAAGCGGAATCGCTGCACAGGAACGGGGCATTCTTGAAATGTCAGAGCCTGATCAATTATCTTGCTATGGTATTATCTTTGATGGGTTTTACACTCCCACTCACGACATCACCATTACACATAATGGAGGTGCAACGTGGCATTCACAAACCGTTGCGGGTTTAGAAAACAACTATATTTATGGAATTGCGGCCACAACTGCAAGCACTGTACACCTGATTGGATGGAATTACCTAGACGGTGGCGGCAATGTTTTACGTAGCCGCGATGGAGGTCACAGCTGGCACCGCGAAGCACCTAATGCCTACACCGATGCTGCAAGTTTTCCTGATGCCATTGCATTTTTTAATCCGGCAGATGGAGTCATCATTGGCGATCCGCAGAACGGCTATTTTGAAATTTATACCACCTCTAACGGAGGTAATTCATGGAGGCGTGTACCCTCAAAAAAAATTCCTGCCCCCCTGGCGAATGAATATGGTACTGCCTATCAAACCGATATTTATAACAACACCATTTGGACAATAGCTTTATCGTTAGACAATACCGGTAACGTAACGGGTGCACGGTTGCTGCAATCAGATGATAAAGGACTAAGCTGGTATGTAAGAAATTCTTCCCTGACTTTTTCCGGCGCTGGTGATGGCACCCTTAAATTCAGGAATCGTTTCGTGGGATTGTATAAAAATAATGGAATATTATATCGCACAACGGATGGTGGTACTACTTGGAAAGTGGTGCACTATTCGGGCAAATGGTTCAGTTTTGATTTTGATAATGTACCCGGCAAACCTGGCTGGTGGGTTAGCACAGGAGGCGGTCCGGCAGGTAC
>JBDTVX010000012.1:0-29325 GCA_040007015.1 Ferruginibacter sp.
ATTCAATATTTAAAAGAAGAAGGAGACATAAAGGAATTGCATATTGTTTGCGCGATAGCCTGTACGGTGGGCCTTGAATATGTGCTGAGAGCCCAGCCAAAGGCAACCATCTGGTGTGGTGATATCGATGACGAATTGACCGCAAAAGGTTACATTGTGCCTGGCCTGGGTGATGCGGGCGACCTGGCTTTCGGGCAAAAAATGCAATCGTAGAAAATGGATTTTTTAATTGCCGCGAAAGCGCGAATTAACACGAATAAAGACAATTTTTTTACAAAAAATTCGTTTGAATTCGTGCATTCATGGCTAAAAGAAAAAAAATTAAGTACCTGGGATTTAAGGCTATTTGTTTGGAATATGGCAATGTTCCCCAATTTTAAAGTACATTCGGAGGTGAAACGTAAAACTTCAAATAATTAACCGTTCAAATGCAGCATATTTACTCAAATTACTATCTTTAATATTCCGAATTGACATAACGATGAGAAAATTATTCATATTAACGGGTGCCCTGCTGCTTTCCTTTTTATTACAGGCCCAGGATCCTCATTTTTCACAATTTTTTGCATCGCCATTAACCTTAAATCCTGCGTTTACCGGGAAGTTTGACGGGCAATTAAGATTGGCAGCCAACCACCGGGACCAATGGCCGTCTATACCCAAGGCATATGTAACCACCAGCGCTTCTGTTGATTTCAGCATCCTGAAAAACAAGATCCCTGAAGGCGATGTTTTTGGGATTGGGTTTTCGGGATTAAGCGATCAAAGTGCTGATGCGGCTTTAAAACTAAACTATGGCTCTGTTTCCTTAAGCTACCATAAATCACTGGATGAAACCGGGTACAACACCATCGGAGCTGGTTTCCAGGCTACTTATAGCAGCGCCATTTTAGATTTTTCCAAGTTGACATTCGAAGACCAGTTAACACAGAATGGTTTTACAGGTACCACCGCAGAAACCCTAAGTAACGGCAGTAACCAGAATTATGTAGATGTAAATGCCGGTTTATTATATTCAGGTTCCAGCAACGGAACCAATAACTATTACCTCGGCGCTTCCGTTTACCACATCAACAGGCCCAATCTTAGCTTTATTGATAAAGTATGGAACCTGTCTCCCCGTTTTACTGTTCATGGAGGAGGTTCGTTCCCTGTAACGGATATTTTGTCTGTCAATACCTCAGCCATTTTCCAGATGCAAAATAAAGCCAGCGAAACTTTGATTGGGGCAGCGTTGTCTGCAAACCTGAATGGTGATAAAGACAGTCCCAGCAGCGTATATGTGGGCTCCTGGATTCGTTTTAATGATGCCATAATTCCGTATGTGGGCATTGAAATTGGCGGATTGAGAATCGGAGCCAGTTATGATATTAATACTTCAAGCCTTAAAGCAGCCACCAGTAGCAGGGGAGGTTCGGAGTTTTCATTGATCTATATTAAGAAAGCTACCCAGGAAAGAGGCGTTCCCTGTCCCAGATTTTAATAATGATTTTTCACAAGATTCATAGTTCACAGGGCTCACAGGGCTTTGCCCTGTGCTATGATATTTCGCCCTTTTCAGGGCTTTTTATTTACTAAATCATTGATAAACAAGAAAAAATTAATAACTAAAGTACCGGCTTTCCACTCACATATTTATTTCCTTTTATATAAAAACGGTAGAGCAATAATGCATCTTGCCCGGCATAACTCACTCCGATCCTTTTGCTGGCACCTATTTCCTTTTCATCTATCTCATAACCATCTGAAGCAATATAAATCACATCGCCCAGTAAATTTATACCCGAATGTAATTTATTTATGCCCAATGCCTTCCCAACATTGCCCGGGCCTTTGGTTAATGTATTATCAGGCTTTTTCTTACCTGTTCGCGTCATCATGGTATCAATACCCTCAATGGGTTCTACTGCCCTTATCAAAACAGCTTCCGGAATTTCTTTTTCATTCGTAACAATATTAAACATCTGGTGTATCCCGTAGCAAATATAAACATAGGAAGTGGCGGCCTGCGCATACATCGGTTCATTACGGGCCGTACGTTTTCCCGACCAGGAATGAGAAGCCCTGTCCGTGATCCCATTGTATGCCTCTGTTTCTACTATTCTTCCGCTTGTTACAATGCCGTCAAGATTTGTAATAACAATTTTCCCTAATAATTCCCGTGCAATTTGCAGCACATCTTTCCGGTTATAAAAATCAATCGTTAATTTATTCAACTTAATTGTATTTTTAAGCGCAAAATTAAGGCATTGAACGTTGATGGCTGAAGGTTGATCGTTGATCGCAGGCACCGTAGAACGATCAACCATCATCGGGCAACGACCAACCATCAACCACCAACCATCAACTATGAATTATCTACCATGTTAAAAGATATTATCGTTGCTATACAATCTTATTACCAGGCACACCAGTTTATTGTAAAGCACCGTTTATGGAAATGGATATTGATACCGGGCATTATTTATTCCCTATTGTTTGGCGCAGGAATTTATTTATTCTGGATCAGCAGCGGCAATGCCATTGACTATCTTTTATCCATTTCCGGGTTAAAAAAATGGATGTATACCATGGAAGAAAGCTGGTTAAAATTCCTTTTTATCTTTGGACAGATCATTCTTCAGCTGGTATTGATCTTGTTTTATTTCTCATTATTTAAATTTCTTTTCCTGATCGTCGGCTCGCCACTATTCGCATACCTGAGCGAAAAGACCGCAGCTATCATGGAGAACAGGGAATTTCCTTTCAGCTTTGCCCAATTATTGAAAGATAGTGGCAGGGCCGTCAATCTGGCTTTACGAAATGCCTTTTGGCAAACAATATACATCGTTTCTATTTTAATATTAACCTTCATTCCCTTTTTTGGCTGGTTTACTCCCCTGTTCGCATTGCTTATAGAATGTTACTACCTCGGATTTTCCATGCTCGATTATAGCTGTGAAAGAAATAAATTATCCGCTTCGCAAAGCGTTGCGTTTATCAGCGAGCATAAAGGACTGGCAATTGGTAACGGAATGGTGTTTTACACAATGCATTGGGTACCCATTGCGGGATGGATACTCGCACCCAGCTACGCAGTGGTAGCTGCTACTATCAGTATGCATGAAACAAGGCAATAAGAGGTTGATCGCTGATGGTTGATAGTTGATCATAGTCGCCAAAAAGCCATCAACAATCAATCAACGATCAGCCATCAACGATCAACCACCAACGACCAACGACCAACCAATAACCACCAACGACTATGAGCAAAGTATACCTGGTTCCCTCTGTATTGGATGAGTTGGCTACTCACACGATACCATCCTATATCATTGACGCAGTGAAAGATTGCCAGGTGATCTTCGCAGAAAATGAACGAACGGCAAGACGATTTTTAAAAAGTATCTGTAAAGAAATAGTCATTGATGATTATGAATGGTTTACCATCCACAAGGCCGGGGAAGAAGAAAAGAATAGTTTCCACCAGAAAATAAAAGAGGATAAAAATATCGCGATCATTAGTGAGGCAGGATGCCCCTGCATTGCCGATCCAGGGCAACTGCTGGTTGAACTGGCGCACGAATTGAATGTTACCGTGACCCCCCTGGTAGGACCAAGTTCTATTTTACTGGCACTAATGGCCAGCGGCATGAACGGGCAGCAGTTTGAGTTTGTAGGCTACCTGCCAATAGATACCAATGAACGCATGAAAGCAGTAAAAGAAATAGAATTAACCTCGCAGAAAAAAAACAGCACACAGATATTTATTGAAACGCCCTACCGGAATAATCAACTGCTGGAAACCTTATTGAAAACCTGTAAACCAGCCACCAGGATTTGTATAGCTGCTGAACTTACAGGTGCAAATGAATGGGTAAAAACAAAAACTGTTGCTGAATGGAAAAAAGAAAAAACCGACTTTCATAAAAAGCCGGTTATATTTTTATTGTACGCGGTAAATAAGTAGAGTGTCCAGCTTTTTGAAAGGTTGAATACACTACTTATTTACCGGTCAATGGCTTTTGTACCGATTATTTTATCTACAATAAAAACACTATATCCTCTCCACGGAATAGTGCCTTTATATTCCTTGTAATGCAAATCAAAATAATTACCGCTATTGTTCATTAATACATTGGCAATGCTATCATCGGCAACCGAAAATTCAAATTCATAAGATTGAACGCTTCCAACTGCCTTGGAACGAAGTCCCGACTGTATCAGTTTTCCCTCATACGTTTTAAAAATATTTCCTTTTTTAACAACATAATTCAATTCGCCCGATTTTACCCCTTCACCAAATACGTAAAAATAGTGCCACCAAAACATGACCCCTCCAATCAATAAAAGTATAACGATCAGCCAACCCATGAATTTTTTAAATCCACTCTTCTTTTTTAGCGGCGGGTCAAGAAATTTATTCTCCAGCATAAATTTTATTTGCAAGTTAATTATAATCCATATTTATCCACCAAATAAATCAGGGCCGCCATGTTCAGTGCGCCCATGTGAAGCTCCCGCCTGCTCACATTTTCAAAAACATCGGTAGGTGCGTGGTGTATATCAAAGTACCGCTGGCTATCCGGGCTTAAACCAGCCAATCCTGTGCCTAATTCTTTTAACGGGCCAATATCAGAGCCGCTTCCGCCGTGTGAAAAATCATAAACGCCATATTTGTAAAATAAATTTTTCCATTGCTGTACCTTTTCAATTTGGTCTGCCCTCATTTGGAGTGAAAATCCACGCGGCGTAAATCCGCCTGCGTCGCTTTCCAAACCAAAAACATGTTTTTCATTTTTTAGTTTTGCAAGTTCAAGATACTTTTCGCCGCCGCGCCCTCCATTTTCTTCATTCATAAACATTACCGCCCTAATGGTTCGTTTGGGATGTACACCTGTTGCTTTCAATGCTCTTAATACTTCGATGCTTTGCACACAACCTGCTCCATCATCCTGTGCACCCTCTGCCAGGTCCCAGCTATCCAAATGGCCGCCTACCGTAATTATCTCCCCCGGAAATCCAGTGCCTTTAATTTCGCCTACAACATTACAGGACGGCACATCCGGAAGCATTTTACTGGTATTCCTGAAATATGCAGTCAGTACCATTTTCTTTGTCAATTCCGCACTTAGCCAATCCGCGTTATTTGTGCTGATCGCCACCGCCGGAATTTTAGGAAATGAATCATTGTATTGAGTAGCGCCAGTGTGGGGAAAATCATCGGGGTTACTGGCCAGGGATCGCACCAATACGGCAATAGCGCCATAGCTGGCAGCCTTCGACGGCCCTGACCTGCGGGCAATACCACTTTCGCCATAGGCCGTGAATGTGGTAATATAGGTGGGGTTCATTTTGAAATTAAAAAAAACAATTTTCCCTTTAATACCACCCTTGCCCAGTTGCTCTAATTCTGCAAAGCTCTTTACTTCAATTACGGGTGCGCTGACTCCTTTTGTTCCTGTTCCTTCGGAATTCCCCAAAGCACAAAGATCCAGGTTATGCTTCGATCCGTCCGCCAGCTTGATATAGCCAACTTCCTTTTCACCTCTTACCCAGTGAGGCACCATGCATGGCTGAAGGTATACGGTGTCCGCCCCGGCATCCTTTAGCATTTTAACGGTAGCGTCTACTGCTTTTTGAGCCTGCGAAGAGCCGCTTAGCCTCGGACCAATTTTTTTACAGAGCAAACGGAGATTATCATAGGCCTTTCCATTCGTTAATACTTCATCCGCTATTTTTTTAATGGCTATGGAATCATCATTTTGTGCAACAGCTCCAAAGGAAAAGAAAACAGCGAAAATAAACTGTACAATTTTTTGTGTCATAATTAATTTTGAGTTAACAAACTTACCAATTTAAATGTAATACACAAATGGAAGGGACTGTGAATAATTAATCTGTAAATTGCAGCCTGTTTTCGCATCACCGGGTCGGTACCGAAGGTCAGACCGGTGATGCGAAATCAGGGATATTCATGCTCCATGTGACATCATGCCAATTTTAGTATTACACTAAATCCTGGAAATAAAATTTAAACTGCTTTTAATAAATAGTTTCCTTTTAAATATAAATTATGAATATTGCGATTGTTTGTTACCCTACTTTTGGCGGTAGCGGTGTATTAGCGACAGAGTTGGGAAAGGCGCTGGCTGATAAGGGGCATAACGTCCACTTTATTACTTACCAGCAGCCCGTCAGGCTGAGTCATTTTCATACCAATATATTTTATCATGAGGTAAGGGTGCCTACTTACCCGCTGTTTGATTATCCTCCTTACGAAACCGCGCTGGCAAGTATGATGGTGGATGTAATTATGAATCATAATATCCAGCTACTGCATGTCCATTATGCCATTCCGCACGCTTCCGCGGCTTATATGGCCAAACAGATTTTAGCCAAAGAAGGTAAACAAATACCGGTAATAACCACGTTACATGGCACGGATATTACGCTGGTAGGCAGGGATAAAACTTATCGCCCCGTAGTAACTTTTTCAATGAATGAAAGTGATGTTCTTACAGCGGTATCAGAAAATCTGAAAGAAGAAACCTACAAAAATTTTGACATTAAAAAAGATATCGAAGTTATTTACAACTTCGTGGATGTAAAGCGTTTTAATAAAAAGCCGGTGGATGCCTTTAAAAAATTAATTGCCCCCAATGGTGAAAAAATAATTGTGCATGCCAGCAACTTCAGAAAGGTCAAAAGAGTAGATGATGTAGTAAAGGCTTTTTTGCTGATCAATGAAAAAATGCCATCCAAATTATTATTACTGGGTGATGGGCCCGAACGCTCCCCTATTGAAGCGGAAGCAAGGAACAGCAATGCATCTGACTGTATCAAATTTTTAGGTAAGCAGGAGCAAATGGAAGATATCCTTCCAATTGCTGATTTGTTTTTGCTGACAAGTGAATACGAAAGTTTTGGCCTGGCGGCGCTGGAAGCGCTGGCTGCGGAAGTACCTGTGATATCCACCAATGCGGGGGGATTGCCCGAGATAATAATCAATGGTAACTGCGGCTATATGAGTCATGTGGGCGATGTGGAAGATATGGCCAAAAATGCTTTGCTTATTTTCCGGGATAAAGAAACCCATGACCGCTTTAAAGAAAATGCCCTGGCACAAGCTAAAAGATTCGACATTGGGAATATTGTTCCGCAATATGAAAAATTATACCAGGGATTGATTTGATAATTACCGGCGTCTGAGCCAGGTTTCCGGATTCAAATTTCCTTTTTCATTGCTAATGATCAGGTCGATCGATCCGATCCCTTCATCATTGGGCGCCACCCTGCCCAGAACCTGGCCAGTATGAACAGTTTGTCCGCGGGAAACGGTAACACCCGATAAATTGCTATAGGTGGTGAAATAAGCTCCGTGTTTAAGAACCACTAACTGCATATTATCGATATTGGTCACCGAAGACACTTCTCCATCAAATAAAACTTTTACGGAGGTACCAATATCGCTTCCAATAGTTATCCCGGGGTTATCAATTATAATTCCAATTACATCCAGTTTTTGTTTGCCAAAATGCATCATGACATAGCCTTTTTCAACCGGCCATGGTAAAGCGCCCCGGTTACTTATAAAATTGGCATTCAATTTTACCTCCGCATCACTTCCCAGTAACACACTTTCCTGTTTCACCGGGGGCAGCAAACTTTTATTGGGCCTTGGGTTTACAGGTTTTGTCAAAGGATCGGTGTTCGTTTTATTGTCTGCAATATCTTTTTTAGCATCTGCATCGCGCCTTATTTTATTTTCTTTAGCCTTCGCTAATGCTTCTCTTCTTGCTATATCCTGTGCTCTTTTGATAGCTGCCGCGATCGCATTGCTTACTTTTTGCATTTGTTTTTTCTTGGCCGCGATCTGGTCATTCAGTTCCTTGCCCTGCGCCTTTAACTTAGCCACTAACTGGTTTTTTTCATCCTGTTGCGACTCCAGCACAGACAATTCTTTGCTTTGTACGTGCAGTACCACATCCTTCTTTTTCCGGTTGCCATTTAATTCATCAATGCGGTCTTTTAAAAGCTGCTGGGTGCGCAAAATGTTTTCTCCCTGCATTTCCCGGTAATTCCTGTAACTCTTTAAATAGGTAATGCGTTTTATTGCATCATTAAAACTGGATGCGGAAAAGATGAAATTTAAAAAATCGGAATTGCTGCGGTTTTTATATGCATACACCATGCTCTTGGCGTATTCCTGCTTCAGTGTATCCAATAAAACCTCTAACTTATTTATATCCCTTTGAGATTTATAAATGTTGTTGTCGAGTAAATTGATGTCCTTACTGATGTTCTCAATCACATTTCCCTGCAGATTTAATTTGCGGTTCAGCAAGGCGAGCTGGCCCAGGTTTTCTTTGGTGGTTTTTTTATTTCTATCCAACAGTTCCTGGGTTTGCTCAATTTCTCTTTTCAATTGCTGGCGCTCCTTTTCCAACTCCTGTGGTGATTGTGCAAATAAAGATGCATTGAAAATAAAAGATATCAGTAATGCAAAAACGATTTTAATCATGTGCTGATCAGTTTAAGGTTCAGGGTTTAGGGTTTAGGGCTTGGGTGATTGCACCAAACGGTAAACAGTAAACGGTAAACGATTATCTGCGTTTATAATTGGCGGGAATATTAAAAGTGATCGATAAATCTTTGTTAAACTCATATTGCTTAAAATTAAGGTGTATATCCAATTTATTTTTCTCTGATACCGTTATTTCCCGATATGTGGAAAAAGCTACCCCGTTATTGATCTCATATTCGCCATAGGTTATATCGGCTGTCCTGTTGCGGGTTACATTTACATCATCCAGTTTGCTATGCACCAATAAACGATCGCTTTTATTTAAGGTAAGCAAATGTTTAAAAAACTTACCAATAGTTGCCAGTAATATTTTCGACTCTGTTTCTTTATACGATATAACGCTGTCTTCCAAAAAAACAGGGTTGCCCACAAACAAATTTTGAAGCGTGCTCAAATCAAAAGGAATCTCAGTTACTTCCTGTAAATAATCCATCGACCGCAGCTTTACTTCTTTGTTTATTTTGTCCAGCACAAAAACGCTGTCCTTATTGATCAATACCCTGAAAGCTTCAATATTAAAAACAGTTGCATAGCCGGATATCCAGATCAGGCTGTCCTTTAAAATTCTTACATATGCTGTTATATTGGGTTGTTTGCCTTTGGAATCTTCATATTCCACCTTAATTTTTGCAGAAAAAGTTTTGAATGATATTTGCTTTTTATGAATATCATCCATGGCATTTTTGATCACCAGCATCGAATCATCTTTATATGGATTTTTTATATGAACTGAAGTAGTATCCTTTTTTTCGATGGATGCCTGTATTTTTTTTGCCGTTTTGCAACTGGCAACGGATAATGCGATCAAAGCGGCAAAAATAATTGTGGAAAGATAACCGGAATTGTTATTTGGAAATGTCATATTCAATAAGTTGTTTAATTTTTCCCTGTATGGCCAAAACCGCCATGCCCGCGTTGGGTGCTATTCAATTCCTGTACCAATACCAGGCTTGCCTGCTCAACCCTGCCGAAGATCATTTGTGCAATACGATCGCCATGTTGGATCACCTGTGGCTCATTACTTAGGTTGATCAGGATGACTTTTATTTCCCCCCTGTAATCGCTGTCGATGGTGCCCGGCGAATTGAGACAGGTAATGCCTTGCTTAATGGCTAAACCACTCCTTGGCCTTATCTGCGCTTCATAACCTCCAGGCAATTCAACAAACAAACCCGTAGGTACCAGCAGACGTTCGAGTGGCTGTAGTGTTACATCCTGTTCCAGGTTGGCGCTGATATCCATTCCGGCGGATCCCTCCGTTGCATAAGCGGGTAAATCGTTTGCAGATCTATTGACAATACTTACAGATATTTTATCCATGGCGGCAAAGGTAAAGAGTATTTAGTATTTAGTAGATAGTATTGAGAAGAACAGTATTTAGTACTTAGTATTTAGAATTGTGAAGGAAGTGTATTTAGTACTTAGTATTAAGAATTGTGGAGGAAGAGTATTTAGTACTTAGTAAATAGTATTGAGAAGAACAGTATTTAGTACTTAGTAGATAGTATTAGGTATGTAGAAGGTCTCTGTTCTGTCTTAATACTCAGTACTAAATACTCAGTACTTTTCACTCATTAATAAAATCGTAGCATACGCCACCAGCCCTTCCTCCCTTCCTACAAAACCCATTTTTTCGGTGGTGGTTGCTTTAATGGACACATCCGCTATTTTTAGTGAAAGAATACCGGCGATCACCTCCTGCATCAGGGGCATATAATCCTTTATTTTGGGCTCCTGCAGGCATAGGGTGCTATCGATATTTACAATTCGATAGCCCGCATTTTTTACCAGTTCAAAACTTTGTTGAAGCAATATTTTACTGTCAATATCCTTCAATGAAGCATCGGTATCAGGGAAGTGTATGCCGATATCTCCCAAACAGGCTGCGCCAAGCATTGCATCGCATATGGCGTGCAATAATACATCCGCGTCACTGTGTCCCAGCGCTCCTTTTTCATGTGCGATTTTTACGCCACCCAGCCAAAACTCCCTGCCGGTAACCAATTGATGAAAATCAATACCAAAGCCAATTCTGAAACTCATGGTGATGAAAGTTTTTGTTGAAATGATGACAAATGTACGTTGGTATTAAAATAAAAAAACGTTCCGGTTTTGGCGGAACGAATTTTATTATGAATTCATTATTTTATTTGCTTTCTCCTTCTCCCGCAAAATCAAATATCAAACTAAACCGCAGTGTATTTGACAAAGGGATACGGGTAATGCCATTACCGGATGGAATAAGAAAAGAGAAGTTTATACCAAATGTATTATATTTTAAACCGGCTCCTACTGTAAAATATTTCCTGTTCCCTTTAAGCGCATTTTCATAAAAATAGCCTGCTCTTAATGCAAATTGGTTTTGATACCAAAACTCTGCACCCAATGAAGCCTGTACCTCTTTAAGTTCTTCAGAAAATCCTCCCGGAGCATCCCCAAACGAACTAAACCAACTTCCAACAACTCCCTTATTATGATAATCAACTAAGGCATTGGCACCGGTATCGAGCGTAGGTACCAATAATTTATTAATATCAAGCCCGAAAGTCATTTTGCTTGTTTCATCGAATACCTTTGTATAAGCAACCCCGATGCCGAGATTAGCAGGAATAAAATCCTTTTGGGTGGCATCGTTTGTGTACGATATTTTTGAACCGAGGTTACTTAGTGTAACCCCGTAATTTAACCCGGAACCATCTTCCCTTATACCGGTATGAAACACGCTTAAATCGCCTGCAACAGCCGTCCCGGGCTTATAAATAACACCGCTGTTATTGGGATCCCCACTTGCCAAACTTGAATTAATGTAACGAAGACTAACTCCCAGGCCCAATTTTTCTGACAACTTTCTTGAATAGCCAACGTCTACTCCGAATTCACGCGGACGCCCCTCACCCAATGGCTCTCCGCTGGCGCTGGTAAACTGGATACTGCCTAAATTGAAATATCTTAAAGACCCGGAAATAGCCTCTGCTTCATCAATTTTATAATATCCTGATAAAGATGCCAGGTAAATATCTTTTAAACCAAGATCCTGTAGCCAGGGTGTATAGGTCACTGACAGTCCTCCTTTGTTTGTATTAAAAGGTGTTTTAGCCAGGTTCCAAAATGCAGCGTTTGCGTCAGGTGCGGTTGCTATTCCCACATCGCCCATACCGCCGCTTCGGGCATCCGGTGAAATTCTTAAAAAGGGGACCGCGGTACTAACCACATTAATACAAGTAGCACAATTGGACTGGGCATTTACAATGCTGATTGCGCTTCCCAGGAACAGTACTAAGGCAGTTAGTTTAATCATTGCTTTTTTCATTCTTTATTTTTGTCTGGTTAGGTAGACGTACAATCGATAAGATTACAAATTTAGTTTTGGTTAGGTTGCAAAAGTAACTGATTTCTCTAAATGAGTAACTAAGTTATAGTCTTCTTATTAAAAAACAGAAAATCAAATGCCATGCTTTTATAATATCAATTTTCCGGATAGATGAATAAATAAAAAAATTATGCCGGTTTTTCTAAAAACGCCACCGGGAGGCCTTTATTGTTTAGAAAACTAAATGTCTAAAGTGCAGATGGGCTAATGTGCCGGATGCCTGCTCCGCTGAATGGAAGCGGAACATTCATAAAAAAATATCATATCGTACAATTTTTTTCCTTTAAAAGCTTTTATTTGATCGTAAAATCAAGAGACACAAGGAATGACAATATCTGCAAATTAACCCTCTATTATTTTTTAAATAAAACCGAAAAAAATATAAAAAATAGATAGAATCCGGTACAATTTTTAGTGTTTTTAAACGTTGTGTAGCAAAATGTCAATATGTTTTAACCATTAAAAGAAATTGCTAAGTTTTAGCTAATTTCATCAAAAACATTTTCTCATTGTAAGGCTGTGTGGTGTAAAGTATTTATATTCGCATTGTCAGTAATCCTATTTCACAATAATTAAGAAAACCTTTCGTTAAATAAGTTGCAAAACGAACGCACATGCAAAAAATAATTTCTGTTAAAAATTTGGTTATTCTTTCCGCCGTACTTTTCTCCTTTGGATCTTGTAAAAATGGTGGTCTTTTTGGTAAGAAAAAAGACAAGTCGTCCGTTACCGGCTGGAATTATGATGACAAGAACATGGGTAATTACCATGTATCTAAAATGAAATATCCAAAAGCAGGGCCCGGGCTGATCTTTGTACAAGGCGGCACTTTTGTAATGGGTGCCAAAGAAGATGATGTGATGGGAGACTGGAACAATATACCAAAAAGGGTAACCGTTCCTTCATTTTTTATTGATGAAACCGAGGTGGCCAATGTTCACTACCGTGAATATATTTACTGGCTGGAAAGTACTTTCTCCGAAGATACGGCTGTCATCCAGCGTGCACTGCCCGATACACTTGCCTGGCGCGAAGAGTTGGCTTACAATGAGCCATATGTTGAATATTATTTCCGTTATCCCGCATATAATTATTATCCCGTGGTAGGTGTTTCCTGGTTGCAGGCCCATGATTTTTGTATCTGGAGAACAGACAGGGTTAATGAACTGAATTTAATAAGCAAGGGGTACCTGAAAAAAGATTTTGCAAAAAAAGAAATGAGGGGTGGTGGGTCTGAGGGCTCATTTAATACGGATGCCTACCTGATGAATCCAGAATTGATACAGGGGAGAACCAAACCTAAAAAATCAGACCTGAAAGACGTTAGCGGAAAACCAAGGGCGATTGTTAAAATGGAAGATGGTATCCTGAATATGGGTTATCGCCTGCCAACAGAAGCTGAATGGGAATATGCCGCTTATGGTTTGTTGGATCAGAATCCTAATCCACGTAAAAAAGAAGGCAAATCAGGTGAAGAATTAATATCCAATCAACAAATCTATTCCTGGAGCAATAATCCTAATGGATTGCGTGATAACAGAAGGGGAACATGGCAGGGTAAGTTTTTAGCAAACTTTAAGCGTGGGAGTGGTGATAATATGGGTGTTGCGGGAGGTTTGAATGACCGTTCAGCGATACCTGGTAATATTAAGTCTTTTTATCCTAATTCATTTGGCGTGTATAATATGAGTGGCAATGTATCAGAATGGGTACAGGATGTTTACAGGCCATTAACACCTGTTGATGGCGAAGATTTTAACTATTTCCGAGGTAATAAATTCCAGAAATTTTATAAAAATGCGAGTGGCGAATTTGAAAGGGATTCATCGGGCAGGCTGAAAAAAGTGGATATCAGCGATTCAGAAGTTAAAAACCGTCGCAATTACCAGCACAATAACGTACTTGGTTACCTCGATGGCGATACCTTAAGTAATTCGTTATATGAATCAGGTGTAACCACTTTAATAAGCGACAAATCGCGGGTATTTAAAGGAGGAAGCTGGAATGACAGGCCGTACTGGTTATCCCCGGGAGCGCGCAGGTTCATGGAAGAAGATCAATCTTCCAGTACGGTTGGGTTCCGTTGTGCACAAACTTATATGGGTTCACCGGAAGGACCCGGATTCAGGGAAGGAAATATCTTTGGAAAGCGTAAGCAAAACAGCAGGAAGAAAAGTTAACACTTAATACGGCACATAAAAAACCCTTCAGCTAAATAGTGAAGGGTTTTTTGTATGCCCAGGGGTCCACTGGCAAGGGGATAGTTGTACGGATATTCTAATGAGCCCCAACTCCTAAGGGGAGATCTTCACCAGTTTTAATGCATCAAAACAGCCCTATTTGAGGAGAAAGGATCCTTAACAAAAAGGATGGTATCTTTTTATGTCAAAGCACAAGCCTGCCAGCTGTGGCATGCCGCTGTTGCTTCTCCTGAACTACAGCCATATAAAAGAATCGATCTTTGAAAGATCATTTCTTTTATATTGAAAATAATTTGTTCTGCCCTATTTTTGAATTATGCAAATACAAGATTTTTATACTGTTTTTCTTCAGCATCCTTCTATACAAACTGATACCAGGAAGTTGCAGGAGGGGGATTTATTTTTTGCTTTAAAAGGGCCTAATTTTAATGGCAATCAATTTGCAAAACAGGCTTTGGAAGCAGGAGCTGCTTATGCTATTATTGACGAACCTGTAAATTTTTCGGACAACAGGCTGATCCTGACTACCGATACTCTACATTACCTGCAGGACCTGGCAAAATATCACCGCCTCCAACTTAGTATCCCCTTTATAGCCATTACGGGAAGTAATGGCAAAACCACTACCAAAGAATTGGTGAGTGAAGTACTTTCCACCTCTTATAAAACCTATACTACAAAAGGAAATCTGAATAACCATATTGGTGTTCCGCTGACCATTCTCTCAGTTAAAAAAGATGCTGAAATGGCAGTGATAGAAATGGGTGCCAATCACCGGAAGGAAATTGAAGGCTATTGCCAATATACGATGCCCACCCATGGCATTATTACCAATAGCGGGAAAGCGCACCTTGAAGGATTTGGCGGCGTAGAAGGCGTAAAAAAAGGCAAGGGGGAATTGTTTGATTATTTAAGATCAAATGGCGGAACTGCTTTTATAATGAATGACTATGATTATTTGAAAGAAATGAGTAAAGGTATTCCGCATGTAAAAACATATGGAACCACTGATGCCGGAATAACCGGCGTGGCGGATAAATGTTCGGAATTTTTACTGGTGGAAATGACGTGCGGAACAGGTATAAAAGAAATAAAAACCAACCTGATAGGCGAATATAATCTTCCCAATGTGCTGGCAGCCGTGGCGATCGGTAAATATTTTAACGTACCGGATGAAGCAATTAAAAGCGCGCTGGAAAATTATGTCCCTTCTAACAGCCGGTCGCAATTAATTGAAAAAGGCAGCAACAAAATAATTTTAGATGCGTATAATGCCAACCCGACCAGCATGAAGGCAGCTATCGAAAATTTTGCGAAAATGGAAGGAAACGAGAAGATTTTGTTATTAGGTGGGATGATGGAATTGGGGGAGGAAAGTATTGTGGAACATTCCGCTATCGTAAACCTGGTTGATCAAAATACCTGGAAAGCGGTTGTGCTGGTGGGTGGTGATTTTTCTAAAATAAAACATGGATACCTGTATTTCCCTGGTTCTGCAGAAGCAAAAGTATGGTTGGATCAGCAACATTTTGAAAATGCAAAAATATTGATAAAGGGTTCACGAAGTATGCAAATGGAAAAGGTGCTGGAATGATGTGTGATGTCTGATTTTTTGATGTCTGATTTTTGGCTGACATGACAAAACTCTGGAAATACCAGCAGTTTATTTTGCTTCGACCTACGTTTATAAATGCAATCACTTATAGGTAGTGTCTGTACAAAACTATGAAATCCTGTAGTGTTAAGCGTCAAAGGGATTTTTATTTATTGAATCTTTGTATACAATATTGGGCCAACCAACAACATTTAAAGATAATACCTATTGCAATTTGGAGTATCAATTTTCGATTCGGGTTTAAAACCAGTAACCGGATAAGCCGCATCTTTTGGTTCGGTACCGACGAAGTCGGTATTCAAAAAATGCGAAGCTTATTTTTTGAAAGAAGCAAAAGCAGCGGTGTTCCGGTTACGCAGCCCCGCCGGCTGTGGAGGCGAAAGTGATGAATTTAAAAGAGCTAATATATTTCAAGAAGGGCCAAAAAGATTCGAAAAGAAAAATATTATAAACTTTATCAGTTATCAATTATAGAGTTTCTTGCAAATACTAAAAAGAAATCAAAATGAATAAGATTCAAGGTGAAAATTGTTTAGAACGCTTACCTGATCTTAATTAAAGAATTTTCTTGCAGACACTAAGTAATATCTATCAAAAGCCAGGTATCTTAACGTTACACGCTATCATCCAAATACTGCTGTAATTCAGCCTCTGTTTTTATCAGTACATCCCTTACCTTACTTCCCTGGTTGGGACCCACTACACCGGCAGCTTCCAACTGATCCATCAATCTGCCTGCACGATTGTATCCCAGCTTCATTCTGCGCTGCAGTAAAGAGGTACTACCGCTTTGACTGGTTACAATTAACCGGGCCGCATCTTCAAACAGGGAGTCCTTATCATTCAGGTCGAAGTCTTTTCCTTCCATTTCTTTTTCATCCACATATTCCGGTAAAAGGAAAGCCTGTGCATAGCCCCGCTGACTACCAATGAAGTCAACCACCTTATCTACCTCGGGAGTATCTACAAAAGCGCATTGTAAACGAACCAGCTCGCCATTGTAACTGATCAGCATATCACCTTTACCAATTAATTGCTCAGCGCCACCTGCGTCTAAAATGGTCCGGCTGTCTATTTTACTACTTACCTTAAACGCAATCCTTGCAGGGAAATTGGCCTTAATGGTACCGGTAATGATATTTACGCTTGGGCGCTGGGTAGCAATGATCAGATGTACGCCTACCGCCCTTGCCAATTGTGCCAGCCGGGAAATGGGCATCTCGATTTCTTTCCCCGCAGTCATGATCAGGTCGGCAAACTCATCTACCACCAATACGATAAAAGGTAAAAACTGATGGCCCTTTTCGGGACTTAGCTTGCGTGCAATAAACTTTTCGTTGTATTCCCTGATATTGCGGCAGCCTGCTTCTTTCAACAGGTCGTAGCGATTATCCATTTCAATACACAATGCGTTCAGCGTATGCACTACTTTTTTGGTATCAGTTATAATAGCGTCTTCTTCCCCGGGCAATTTTGCCAGGAAATGCTTTTCAATTGTTTTATAAATACTCAGCTCTACTTTTTTAGGATCAACCAATACAAATTTTAATTGCGATGGATGCTTTCTGTACAGCAATGAAACCAGGATCGCATTTAGTCCTACCGATTTACCCTGTCCGGTAGCGCCCGCCATCAGCAAATGCGGCATACTGGCAAGGTCAACGATAAAGTTTTCGTTATCAATCCTTTTACCGATCGCAATGGGCAACGAAAAACTATTATTCTGGAATTTTTCTGATGAAAGCAATGTGCGCATACTCACAATCGTCTTCTTTGCATTGGGTACTTCTATACCGATGGTACCCTTGCCGGGGATAGGCGCAATGATACGAATTCCTAAAGCCGCAAGACTAAGTGCGATATCATCTTCCAGGTTTTTTATTCTTGAGATACGTACCCCCGCTGCAGGTATAATTTCATATAAGGTTACCGTAGGGCCAACCGTTGCAGAAATTTTTTGAATATGTATATCGTAATTCTTTAGTGTATTGATGATCTGATTTTTATTGCTTTCCAGTTCATTGGCATCCTGTACAATCTTTTCACTTCCATGCGCTTCCAGCAACTCGAGTTTTGGGTATTTGTAATCCCGCAGATCCAATATCGGGTCATACGGAGTATCGATCGTTTGATGTTTAGGCGATATAATGGGTTGCTCTTTATCCAATTTTTCAGGGACAGATTTAATTTCCAATTCAATAGGAATTACATCTTCATTCTTCTTCGTCTGCCTGGAACTGATGGACGGCGGATGACCACCCAGTTCTTCCACCGACGTTTCATTTGCCATATCCCATCCATCTTTCTTCGGCTTTGTAACAACCAGAGGTATATCTTTTTCTATTTCCTGGATATCATGATTTAAGGCCGGGTTGTGCTGATCCGGTATAGGAAGCATCGTGCCATCACCCCTTAACAGGTTTCCTTTTATTTCGGTATTTCCAATTTCACCGGTCTCTATTATAAGAGAGGCAGTATCTTCCACTGCTGAAGTTTCCTCTTCTGCCCCCCTGAAAGCTGGCCTGGACGGTAATTTAAATACAGGATTAAATCGCCAGATGATATATCCCAAAATGGAAACCGCCAATACAGCCAAGGTACCTACCTGGCCAATATGCCTGTATAGCCAGTCCCTGCTGCTATCGCCGGCAGATCCGCCAAATGGAAATTTATTACCGTTCATTATTACCGAGGCGGCTACACTCAGCAGTGGTAAGCCCACAATCAGGTATTTTATATTGCGGGGAATAGAGAACACCCTTTTGCCAAAGAATAAATTTACCCCCACTACAAAAAAGAAAGTGCAAATAAGATAAGATGCAATACCAAATCCATGACGGATAAAAATTTCAGAAATAAAAGCCCCAAATGTGCCCAATAGGTTTTGAACTTTTATATCATTGGCCAATAGCATCCGGTAACTGAACTTGTCCTGGTCTTCCGCCCAGGTAAAAAGGTAAGATGAAAAAGCGATAAACAACAGGAATGACAGCAGTAAAAAAAGGGTTCCCGCAATTTTGTGGGTACGTTCATCTTTCAGTAATTGCTTTACCGCTACCTTTTCTTCTATTTCAGATTTTAGTGTCTCCTTACCGGAGGCTTTCGACTTAGGGGATTTCACTTTAGTGGCCATTATAACAAAGATAATTAAAACCATTGCTGAAAAAATATTCACCTGTTAATTCTTATTTTGAGGGGTTGAAAATTTATTTGGTTTTGATACTTATTTTGGAAAAAGATTTCAAAATTTGCCTGCCCGACTGGGTCATCCCTACACTTCAAAAGAAGAACTATTCATCTCAGTTCTAAAGGATTATCCAAAAAAAATGATCGAAATTGTGTAAGTTTGAAAAAAACCGCTGCTTTGATAAGATTTGCGATAATTGGTTTTTTATTATTCTTCACCTGTTGTGCATCCGCACAGGCTCCTGTTGACAGTAATTCCATCGATATTTCAATGATCAGTGAATCCCTTGATATCAGTAAGATGTGCGCAGTATATGTTGATAGTAATGGTATGAGCAAAGAGAACCCTTTACAGGTGGACGCCTGGAAACCACTTAGCAGCATTAACACCGATAAATACATTCCAAATGCCTGGATCACAAAACCTATCTATTTAAAATTTACACTTGAAAACAACTCGGATACTGCAAAAATAGTTTACTTCATTGCAGGTACTTATGTAAGAAGCATGTATGTGTTTAAATGGATACCCGACCAACCATCCATACAATTAAAAGACGAAAGCCGGGGAGACGGCTATCAACCGGTTGAATTGAAACCTAAGGAAAAACAGGTTTTTATAGTACGCTGTAATTATACTAAAAGGAATTTTAATTATATTTCTCCAGTACTTATCAATGATGATTATTTAAGAAAATACAAGAATTTAAAATATTATAGAAATGATGCCCAGCCTGCGGTTGGATATTTATTAGGCGGGATCCTGTTAATGATGATCTTTTTCACCGGGGCCAATTATTTTCAAAGTAAAAAAAAAGAATTCCTGTATAATTGTTGTTACTCCATTTGTATGTTTGGCCTTGTTTTTTTAAACACTTTCCTGGATAGGAAAAGTGGCATTTTAAGCAGCCTGTTCAATGAGTATCTGGATTTCATGCTGCTTGCGACCGGAACCATATTTTACATCGCGTTTACAAGAAAGTTCCTCGATACCAAAGCAAACTATCCTTTATTAAATAAAATATTTGTTACTACAGAGAAGTTAGTGATTATAATACTGGCCTGCTTTACTTTCATCGTTTTCTTTACCGATAATTTTCAGTTGCAGAAGGCCATAGAAAACGGCATGAAAGTTCTGGCATTGATAATTGGCATCATATATATTGTTATTGCATTGGCACAAAAGAATAAGTTGATGAACTATCTCGCGATAGGAAATGCGATGCTTATTCTTTTCTCTATTATTTCATTTTACATGATCCTGTTTCAACATAGGAATAACAGCATTTTTACCAACTCCATGGTTTATTATGAAATAGGGATTGTAAGCGAACTGATCTTTTTTCTATCGGGGCTCGTTTATAAAATCAGGATAGAATTAATTGAAAAAACCCAGGAGCAGGAATCATTGAAACTGGAAGCGGAAAAGCTATCCTATGAAAGCAAACTTGCGGTGCTGAATGCCCAACAAAAAGAACGGAACCGCATCAGCGCAGATATGCATGACGATCTTGGAGCAGGTGTAACGGCAATCCGTTTGTATAGCGAACTGGCAAAAAAAAGAATCGGAAAAGAAGTGATCCCCGAGATCGAAAAAATATCTTCTTCGGCAAACGAATTACTCAATAATATGAATGCAATTATCTGGACAATGAGCAGCAGCAATGATTCATTGGATAATATGGTGGCATATATACGCGGCTACGCACTTGAATATTTTGAAAATACAGGTATCAATTGCCACATACAATTGGAAGAAAATATTCCCAATATTGCCGTAAGTGGCGAAATAAGGAGAAATGTTTACCTGGTTGTAAAAGAAGCATTGAATAATATCCTGAAACATTCCAGGGCCACCGACGTTAGCATTAACCTAAAAAGAGAGGCAGATGGCTTATCGCTTTATATTCATGACAATGGAAAGGGAATCGACTTTAATAACCTGCGGCGGTTTGGAAACGGCTTAATTAATATGAAAAAAAGAATGGAAGAAACAAATATGCTCTTAACAATAGAAAATAAAAACGGCACATTGATCACGCTCCACAGCAAGTTCCCGCATTAGCCTTTATTCGTCATACCGATTGCCAGTAAGACCCAACCTGCAATTAAACACAGTCCGCCCGCCGGGGTGATAGCGCCTAACCACTTAAAACCCTGCTGGCCCATCGCTTCCAATAATGTCAACAGGTATAACGAGCCGCTAAAAAATAATATGCCATAACAAAATAAACGGCCGGACCACAGCAGGTAGGTATTAGGAAATTCCTTAAATAAAATGCCCACTGCAACCAACGCAAAAACATGGTAAAACTGGTAACGAACCGCCGTTTCAAAAATAGCAAGGTATTTGTCGCTCAACAATTGCTTTAGCGCATGCGCTCCAAAAGCACCAGACAACACAGCAAGAGCGCCTAACAAAGCAGCAGTTTTTAAAAAGAAGGTATGCATATATTTATTTAAGATATGATAGATGAAATGATCTCAGCAAAAGTGTTTCCGGTCAACTGGCCGGATTGAAGTGTTAGTTTTGCCTGTGTATAAAACGGCTCTCTTTCGGTTAACTTTTGTTCGATAAAGAAGATTAACTCCGCCTGGGTTAGTTTTTTTAATAATGGCCTCTTCTCCTGCTCCAACGCAAGCCTTTGTACTATTTCCACAGGTGTACCCGCTATGTAAATGGTCATTCCATGATCATTCATCCATTGCATATTTTCAAAGAAACAGGGGGTGCCTCCCCCGCATGCTACAATTGTGTTATGCAAACCGGCACAGTCTCTTAAGGTTCCCGCTTCCATCTTCCTGAAATGATCTTCTCCGCTGGTTTCAAAAATCTCAGCGATTGTTTTTCCTGCTTTCTTTTCAATTAAATCATCAAGGTCAATAAATGGTAATTGATTGGCAGCCGCCCATTTTTTACCCCAATGTGTTTTACCACTCCCCATAAATCCAACCAGGAAGAAGTTGCCCCCTAATTCCCGTCGGATGGCCGGGAAATTATTGGAAGAGTTCGAATCCGTCACTATATATTTTTATGCAAAGAAAAACAAATATTAAATACTGCGTCAGAATTTAGTGGTTGCTTACCTTTTAAGAAAGGAGTGTGCAACCATAAGTCAATCTATTTAATTTCATCTTTCACTCCGCGTTAGCGAACGGACAGTAAAACAACCCTCAATTTTTGTTGAAAAAAAATCTTACCCCTAAAATAAAAACCTGTTTCGTAATGAGGTCAGGAGGCTTACTCTTTCTTTTTAAAATCACCTCTTTTCCATGCCTGGATAAATTCATTCCAGGCGAAAGGGTTAAATATATTCATTGGAGGGATCTGGCCCGAATAATAGGTTTTTGCAGCCTGTTGAGACAGGTACCTGCCGGCAGCTTCCCTGCCATCCCTGGGTAATGTTGCCATTAAAATCCTTCTTTTACTTTCGTCGTTATTTTTTCGCGCTACTTCAAGTTGATCATCTGGTACCACGGTATTTATAAAATCTCTTTCAAACTGCTCCCTCGATGGCCTTGATTTTATAATGGTGGCTGCCAGGTACACGGTATCATTCACCATCAATTGCAATATGCTGTACTGACTGCCTTCTATATTTTTTGGAACAGTTACTAATTTTGGCTTATACCCTACGCTGGAGAATTCAATGAGATCGCCTTTTAAAGCAACGATGCTGAAAACGCCCTGTTCGCTGGTAAGTGTTCCCCGGGTAGTTCCTTTTATAGTTACACTTACGGAAGGTATTCCTTTCAGGCTATCAGCCGTCATTACCACTCCGTATAACTGCACTACGGAATCTTTAAATGTTTCAAATTGTGCTTTGGAAGCAACAGGCAAAAAGAGGAAGGCAGCAATAAGAAAATATAGTATTTGTTTATTCATGTACTCAACCCTGTTTATAGTTTAAATGATCGGTGTTGGCGCACAAAGCTAAATTGTACAAATGTCGCGCCGAAGCGGTAACAATGTTAAATAACCTTTTGCTGAGTACCAAAAATAACAACATTCCTCAATTAATAAACAAAGTAAAGGGTTCAATAACTAATTTTGCCGCTTAACCCGGTTTTTTAACAAATAATTGAACGATGACAAACGAAGATATACTGAAAGCATTAAGCAATGTACAGGAACCCGATTTAGGAAAGGATCTGGTTACGCTAAACATGGTAAAGGATATTACAGTTGAAGGTAAAAAAGTCTCCTTTACGGTCGTATTGACCACTCCTGCCTGTCCGCTAAAAGATATGATTAAGAATGCCTGTATCAACGCGGTGAAGATATTGGTAGATAAGGAAGCGGAAGTAACTGTAAACTTCATCAGCAATACCAGCAGTAACCGCAAGGATGCCAAAACAATTTTGAAAGGGGTAAAAAATATCATTGCGGTTGTAAGTGGCAAAGGCGGAGTGGGAAAAAGTACGGTTGCAAGTAACCTGGCCCTGGCGCTGGCGAAAGATGGAGCCAAAGTGGGATTAATGGATGCGGATATTTACGGCCCAAGCCAGCATATCATGTTTGGGGTTCGTGGCGACAGACCAATGATGAAGGAAGTAGATGGAAAGGGATTGATAGTGCCGATTGAGAAATTTGGTATTAAGATGATGAGCATCGGTTTGCTGGTAGATGAAAAGCAGGCGGTGGTATGGCGCGGTCCAATGGTGAGCAGTGCGATCAGGCAGTTTGTGAGTGATGTGGATTGGGGTGAACTGGACTACCTGGTGATCGACATGCCGCCTGGAACGGGCGATATCCATTTAACGATCGTGCAAACAGTACCGGTTACGGGGGTAATTGTAGTTACCACCCCGCAACTGGTAGCATTGGCAGATGCCAAGAAAGGTATTGCCATGTTTGGACAGGCACAGCTAAAAGTGCCCATTATCGGCCTGGTGGAAAACATGAGTTATTTTACCCCGGTGGAATTACCGGACAATAAATATTATATTTTCGGAAAGGACGGTGGCAAAAATTTAGCGGAAGAATTTGACATCCCTTTTCTTGGTCAAATTCCGATAGTACAATCTATTCGCGAAGGCGGAGATTCCGGGATACCGATTATGATGAGTGAAGATGAGCTTACTAAAAAAGCATTTATAGATTTTGCAGGCAATGCGGCGAGGGGGATTGCGATGAGAAATGCAAATTTGGCGCCGACTGAAATACAGCAGATTACAACAATGGCTTAAAAGGCCCACGGACTCAGTGTGAAAAAATAAGTAACAGCCAAGATTTTCCATTTTTCCGATCGGAGTCAACAAAATAAGCATAATTGTTACAAATAAAACAGGTATTCGGTTTTTCAATTTGGCATTTGTCCGGCAGGATCAGCAGCAAATTCCCTAACCTTCGGCAATGCAAGATTGTTGCAGGCAAGCCTAAAATACATTTCATTTATACGTACTTATTTCGTATTTTTGCACGTAAACGATCAAATATGGACACCAAACTGACACTTAAACTGGAACACAATATAATTGAAAAAGCAAAGGATTATGCAAAATTGCGAAAGACAAGTCTTTCAAAATTAATAGAGAATTATTTACATAAAATAACTAATGACGATGATACATCTGACAAAATCACTCCATTAGTAAAAAGTCTATCCGGGATAATCGATTTGCCAAATGACTATAGCCATAAAAAAAGTGGTTATGCCGACTATTTAACTGACAAATACAAATAAATGGAAAATGTATTTGTAGACACCGATATAATATTAGACTTATTGAGTAATAGAGAACCGTTTTATATTCATGCTGCAAAACTATTCTCTGCCGCGGACAAAAATGAAATAAAAATTTACGTCCCGGCATTGGCATTCACAAATCTCAACTACATTTTATCAAAGCAATATTCAGCAGATCAGGCAAAGAAAAAGTTGTTAAAGTTCAAAACACTTGTGATAGTATTTGCAGTAACTGACAAAATTATTGAGTTAGCTTTAGCATCAGATTTTAAAGATTTTGAAGATGCTGTACAATACTTCATTGCGATTGAAAATAATATAAAAATATTGCTTACGCGAAATCTTAAAGATTACAAATCATCTGAAATACCAGTTATGACAGCTGAGCAGTTTCTAAAAATTCAGACATTGACAAACTAATCTTCAACAAGTTTGCAACTTTAGCCTTGCAAGACCAGCAATGAATTACCGAAAGCGCAAAACGATGACAAGCGCTTATCTTTGAGATTCAATTTTTATTTCAACCAGTTTCCATGACAAAATATTGGTGCATTACCTGCGTTACTATCATCATTTTATTATCCTGCAAAACATCCAAAACTACCCAGGCCATTATGCTAAAGGGATTCGATAAAGAGGGCCATCGCGGCTGCCGGGGATTAATGCCCGAAAATACCATTCCCGCAATGCTTAAAGCAATCGACCTGGGTGTAACTACGCTGGAGATGGACATTGCTTTTACAAAGGATAAAGTGGCTATACTTTCCCACGAACCTTTTTTTAACCATGAGATCACCACTGCCCCCGATGAAAAATACATTGATCAGAAGGAGGAAAGGAAATTCAATATTTATCAGATGAGTTTTGAGGAAACGCAGCAATATGATGTTGGTATCAAACCTAATCCACGTTTTGCAAGGCAGCAAAAGATTAAAACTACCAAACCATCCCTGGCTTCGGTGATCGACAGTGTTGAATTATATTTATCAATCAATGATCTTCCAAAAGTTGATTACAATATCGAAACAAAAACAAATCCGGCCACCGATACTATTTATCATCCCGCACCGGCGGAATTTGTAGAACGGTTGATGACTGTGATAAAAACCAAGGGAATTGAAAACAGGGTAATTATCCAGTCTTTTGATTTCAGAACCTTACAGATCATGCATCAAGATTACCCGGCAGTAAGAACAGCTATGCTGATTGAAGAATATGATAAAAGAACTTTGGAGGAACAATTAAAAAGCCTTGGTTTTGTTCCAACAATTTACAGCCCTGCTTATTCCCTGGTAAATAAAGCATTGATCGATGCCTGTCATAATAAAAAAATCAAAGTGATCCCCTGGACAGTAGATGACAAAATAAGAATAGGTGAACTAAAGAAGTTAGGTGTGGACGGGATCATCACCGATTATCCCAATTTGTTTAATGAATAAAAAACAGCCGTTTCGAAAACATTTTGCATTTGAAACTTTTAAATTCACGTATTTAAAAAGGGGCTTCCAGCCGCAGAGTTCGGCTCCCTCTCCTTTGTAGAGGGCGGGCTGAGGTCAACCAATGAATAAAAAAATATTCAATATTATTTTCCTGCTATTTGCTTTAGCTGCTTTTTTTACCGCGATCTACCATCTTAAATCCATTTTTTATCCTACTCCGGACACCCCATCCTGGAGGCACGCCCTTTTTGTTGCAATAAACATCTTTGTTATATATGGCTTATTAAAAAGGCCGGTATGGTTTGTATGCTTTGTTGCAATATTAACATTACAACAATGGTATAGCCATGGCAGCTATGCTTATATGCTTTGGCAAAAAGAACATATCATACACTGGATAAGTGTTGCAATTATTTTATTTTTACCGCTGTTGTTCATTCTTCTGCTAATGGATCAAAAAAATAAAAAACAAATCTAACAATGGATCACCAATTTTCATTACAATATGCCAGGGAGCTGGATAGTAAAGATTCATTAAGTGATTACAGGGATCAGTTCTATGCTCCATACCTGCACGGAAAAAGAGCCATTTATTTTTTAGGCAACTCTTTGGGATTACAACCCAAAACCGCGCAGGAAGAAGTGTTGAAAATAATGGAGGGGTGGGCAAACTTTGGTGTGGAAGGCTTCTTTTTAGGAAATGATCCCTGGCTTAATTATCACAAACATATCACACCATTGCTGAGCAATATTATAGGTGCAAACCAGGAAGAGATCGTTACAATGAACCATCTCACTGTGAATCTTCATTTACTGATGATCTCCTTTTACCAGCCTTCTTCAACCCGGTATAAGATCATTTGTGAAGCGAAGGCATTTCCTTCCGATCAGTATGCTTTTCAGTCGCAGGCAAGGCTGCACGGCTTTGACCCGGATGAAGTCATCATTGAAGTGCATCCAAAAGCAGGAACCGAATTATTATCAACCCAGGATATCCTGGCAACCATTGAAGCACATGGCGATAGTGTGGCACTTGTTTTATTTAGCGGGGTCAATTATTATACGGGCCAGGTTTTCGACATTGGAGCAATTACAGCAGCGGCTCATAAAATGGGTGCCTATGCAGGGTTTGACCTGGCGCATGCCGCCGGCAATATCAAATTACAACTACATGAATGGCAAGCAGACTTTGCCGTTTGGTGCAATTATAAATATTTAAACAGTGGCCCCGGCGCTATTGCAGGCGCGTTTGTGCATGAGCACCATCTTAGCGATAATAAGCTGCCCAGGCTGGAAGGCTGGTGGGGAAATAACATATCCAACCGCTTTAAAATGGAGCGGAGTTTCACACCTGCAGCCACTGCCGAAAGTTGGAGCATGAGTACTACTCCAATTATGTTACTGGCTGCACATAAAGCATCGCTGGAAATATTCGCGGATGCAGGTTTTGATAATTTACTCGAAAAAAGTAAAGCATTAAGCGGGTACTTATTTTTCGCACTCAACCATATTGACCAGGCGCGGGAAAAATTCAATATCATTACGCCGCAAAACAGTGAGGAAAGAGGCTGCCAGGTTTCCTTATCGATCCACCGTAATGCCAAAGCTGTATTTGATACACTGATGCCGTTGGGTATTTTTGCAGACTGGAGAGAACCCAATGTGATCCGTGTGGCCCCGGTTCCGCTCTACAATAGCTTTGAAGAAATATTTATATTTGCTGATACTTTGCGGCAGCTTTTGTTATAAGGTTGATGAGAAAAGGCCTAAGGCATAAGGTGTAAGGTATAGGGCTTAAGGTATATGGTTTAAGGTATATGGTTTACGCCTTAAAACGTTTCTTATCATCCGGATGGTTAAAGATTTAGGGTATCGGGCTTACGCCCTACACCTTACACCGTTATTTATAAATCAATCAATATGTACAAATTGTCCTATTTTACTGAAGAAGATAATGAAAAAGTGATCGCCTTTATGAAAGAAAATTCATTTGCAGTGATTACCGGTTTTGGTGAGCAATACCCTGTTGCCTCGCACATTCCTTTGGCGGTTGAAATAAAGGAAGATGGCAAAATATTTTTTTACGGTCACATGATGAAAAGAACGGATCATCACCTGGCATTTGAAAAAAATGAAAATGTACTGGTGGTCTTTAATGGTCCGCATACCTATGTAAGTGCAAGCTGGTACGCCAATCCAATCGTAGCCAGCACGTGGAATTATATTGCTGTTCATGCAAAAGGAAAAATCAGGTTTACTGATGAAGAAGGTACTTACCAGGCCATAAAAGCCGTTACCAATAAATATGAAGGCACTGAAACTGCGGCTTCATTTGATAAATTGCCCCATGAATATGTAATGAGGCTGATCAAGGCCATTGTAGGGTTTAGTATTGAAGTGGAAAGTTTTGATAACGTTTTTAAACTAAGTCAAAACCATGGAGAAGAAACGAGGCAAAGCATCAAAGCACATCTGAAGGAAAAAGGGGATGAACACTCGGTGGCGATCGCTAAAGAAATGGAGAAACGATAAGGTTGAATGGTTGTTTTGTTGATCTATCATTAGTGATTGTGCCGGCACATGGACGTAAAGATTTAAAAGGGGAACATTTTAGCGATTCTTAACAAGCGGGCATTAATAAAAATGATATTTAAATAGCATGACAAGACAACATCTCATTGAGCAAATACAATTAAAAAAATCTTATCTCTGTGTTGGTTTAGATACGGATATCACCAGGATACCAATACATTTGCGATCTCACCCGGATGCGGTCTTTGAATTCAATAAACAAATTATTGATGCCACCAGGGATCTTTGTGTAGGGTATAAAATTAATACCGCTTTCTACGAAGCAATGGGATTAAAGGGCTGGGAAGCCATGCAAAAAACGGTGGACTATATTCCTGCCGAACATTTTACCATTGCCGATGCCAAACGCGGCGATATTGGCAATACGTCTTCTCAATATGCAAAAGCATTTTTTGAAGTATTAAATTTTGATGCCATCACGGTAGCACCATATATGGGAGAAGATAGTGTGAGGCCATTTTTAGAATATGACAACAAATGGACGATCGTGCTGGGACTTACCAGCAATAAAGGTGCAGACGATTTTCAAAAATTATCTGTAAGTAATACAAGGGAGGAAAATCTCCTGATGCAACCTGTTGGGATCGGCCCTTCCGCCCAGGTTTTTTTGTATCAGAAGATAATTGAAAAAATCGCCGGTTGGGGTACAATTAATAATTTAATGTT
>JBDTVX010000013.1:0-29149 GCA_040007015.1 Ferruginibacter sp.
GACGATCCCTATTTACTACGACCCGATGATCGCCAAACTGGTAACACATGGAACAGACAGGAAGGATGCGATACAAAAAATGAAAACCGCTATAACCAATTATACTATTACAGGGGTTTCCACTACACTCCCATTTGGAAAATTTGTTTTTGAACATGAAGCATTTCTTTCCGGTAAATTTGATACTCATTTTGTAAAAGATCATTATACTCCTGAAAAATTAAAAGCAAAACAAAAACAAAATGCCGTACTGGCTTCTGCTATAGCTTTAAAATATTGGTTAAATACTCAAAAAGAAACCAGGGCTGTTGATAGCATAACATCCAATTGGAAAAGAAGGCGGTTATAAAAAAAGAAAGATGAAATCAAAAATAGAAAACCTACATCAAAAGTTAGCAGAGGGTAAGTCGGGCGGAGGACAGGCGCGGATAGAAACACAACATACAAAAGGAAAACTAACCGCAAGAGAACGTATCAGCCTGCTGCTGGATCCCGGTTCTTTTGAAGAAATAGGCGCATTGGTGATTCACCGCACCATCGATTTTGGGATGGAAGACCAGCAGTTTTATGGTGATGGGGTAGTTACAGGTTATGGTACCATCAATGGCCGGCTGGTATATGTATTTGCACAGGACTTTACTGTTTTTGGCGGGTCATTATCTGAAACGAATGCAGAAAAAATCTGCAAGGTAATGGACCTTGCCATGAAAACCGGCGCCCCCATGATCGGGCTAAATGATTCCGGCGGAGCCAGGATACAGGAAGGAGTACGGTCACTTGGAGGCTATGCGGATATTTTTTACAGGAATGTTTTGGCCTCTGGGGTGATACCGCAGATATCCGCCATCATGGGGCCATGCGCAGGTGGCGCTGTTTATTCACCTGCAATTACTGATTTTACATTAATGGTGGAGCATACCAGTTACATGTTTGTTACTGGCCCAAATGTAGTAAAAACAGTCACCAATGAAACAGTAAGTTCAGAAGAACTGGGTGGTGCTTCTGCACATTCAACCAAATCGGGGGTTACGCATTTAACGGCGGCAAATGACATGGAATGTATCACGCAGGTAAAACAATTATTAAGCTACCTGCCGCAAAACTGTGAAGACACTACTCCGAAATTACCCTTTACACCCGGGGATGAAACAAGGGAAGCGCTGGAAAATATTATCCCCGAAAATGCCAACCAGCCTTATGATATGCGCGCCGTGATTACGGGCATTTGTGATGAAACAACCTTCTTTGAAATCCATAAGGACTTTGCAGAGAATATCGTAGTAGGCTTCGCAAGACTGGCAGGGCGGAGCATTGGAATAGTCGCTAATCAACCCATCCGGCTGGCGGGTGTACTGGACATTAAAAGTTCGAGGAAAGCGGCCAGGTTTACCCGTTTTTGCGATTGCTTTAATATCCCTTTACTGGTGTTGGTAGATGTACCCGGTTTTTTACCAGGGACAGACCAGGAATGGCATGGCATTATTACCAATGGCGCCAAACTATTGTATGCATTGAGTGAAGCTACCGTGCCGCGTGTAACGGTCATTATAAGGAAAGCATACGGCGGGGCATATGATGTAATGAATTCAAAACACATTGGAGCAGATATGAACTTTGCCTGGCCAACCGCAGAGTTCGCCGTTATGGGAGTACGTGGCGCCAGTGAAATTATTTTCAAAAAAGAGATCTCAGAAGCTGGGGACCCTTTAAAAAAGCTGGCGGAAAAAGAAGCGGAATATGCAGAAAAATTCGCCACCCCTTACCTTGCTGCGGAAAGAGGTTTTATTGATGAAGTAATAGCGCCAAAAGAAACAAGGAAAAAACTGATCAAGGCATTTGCCATGCTGGAAAATAAGGTGGCGGTATTGCCGAAGAAAAAACATGGGAACATTCCCTTGTAATATTTATATTTTTACGATGATCTTTCTATGGCTAAAAAGCAGTACCACCTACCTGGCCTCTTAATACCCGGGTATTGACAAACAGAAATTATACTTATCAAACCCTCATTATTCTATTAGCCATTAACTTTTTCTGAAAAGTCTACAGAAACTAAGCCCGCGTTTTGGAATTATCCAAAAATTGTTTTATGTTGAGTAATATTTGTTGTTAAATAGCAGATTCTTCCACAAACAACCTATTCAATTACTTCCTTTAAAAAACTTGTCTAATACTTTCCCCGTACGCGTTCAACTGCAATTTTTTAAGTGATTATTTTTTTGCCAGGAAATTGATCATCCATCATACAAATGCTTGTTTTATGAAAAAGAACCGTCATACAGCGATCCTGCAAATGGCCGTTCGCATACTATCTGCACTAAAAAACAAACTCACTGTGCTTCAACGAACAATGCCTGTTAACCTCGTGAAGGATTAACAGGGAAACCACGCATTACCTTTTAACTATTAACGCACCATCAAAACCTACACCAATTAATCAATTTAAATTATTAAAATGAAAAAGATTTTACTAAGTATTATTTGCTTTTTAGCATGCATATTTTCCGTGTCCGCACAAACATTATATGGCACCTCACCCCTGGGAGGAATTGAAAAGGCAGGTGCACTCGATAAATTTGTAACAACAACAAATAATTTAACGGTCGCTAAATCTTTTGAAAGTTTTGGATCCCTCAAAATTGGCGGTGTAACAGTTAGTTATGCTAATTTGGTTCAGGCGAACAACGGAAAATTGTATGGTATGTTAAATGAGGGAGGGAGCCACGGCTATGGTATTATTTTTTCCTTCGATCCTGTTACTGCTGCTTATACGAAGGTGAAGGATTTTGATAATACGGATGGAGCAAATCCTACCGGAAGTCTTATACAGGCAAATGATGGAAAGCTATACGGAATGACACCCAGTGGCGGAGCCAATAATGCGGGAGTTATTTTTTCCTTTGATATTTTAACCTCGACCTATTCAAAACTGAAAGATCTTGGTTTAGCAGACGGTGGCGGGCCCCGTGGCAGCCTGGTCCAGGCAGGCGACCAAAAACTCTATGGCATGACATACGCAGGAGGAAGTTTAGGTTTTGGAGTTATTTTTTCATTTGACATTTCATCTTCTACTTATACAAACCTGAAAGATTTTGACCGCCCCAATGGCGCCTATCCCACGGGTAACCTTATACAAGCAAATAACGGAAAACTATACGGTATGACTTCAGAGGGAGGGAATGGAATAGATCTCGGTGTTATTTTTTCTTTCGATCCATTATCCTCTGTTTATCAAAAATTGAAAGATTTTGTTGAAACTGAGGGAGTTAATCCCATCGGGAGCCTGGTACAGGCAAGCGATGGAAAGCTTTATGGTATGACATCTATTTCTTTTAAAGGCGGAGGGCCTTTGGGACAGGGGCCGGGAGTTCTTTTTTCTCTTGAACTTTCAAATTCATTATATACAAAACTGGCGGATATTTGTTGTCATCCGTTTGGCAGCCTTATACAGGGAACGGATGGAAAATTGTATGGTGCAACAACCGGATTTTCCGTTATACAAGTCCCAGGCACTATTTTTTCCTACGATCTTTCCACTTTCACCGTTACAAAGCTAAAAGATTTTGATGGTACTGACGGTGCATCACCTGTAGGCGGGCTTATCCAGGCAAGTGATGGAAAATTTTACGGCATGACGACCAATGCCGGCGCTGGTGTTATTTATTCCTTTGTGCCTCCTTCCAGTTATACAAAGCTGACCGCATTTGATAATACTGCGGGCACGCATCCCAATGGCAGCCTTGTACAGGCAACAGATGGAAAGTTGTATGGTATGACTCCTGAAGGAGGAAACAGCGGCGTTGGTGTCATTTATTCTTTTGATGATGCAACTTCCACTTATACCAGGCTGATAGATCTTGATAGCGCTAATGGCGCTACTCCTTTTGGGAGCCTTACCCAGGCTAAAGATGGAAAACTTTATGGCATGACCAGCAAAGGAGGGTCTAATAATCTCGGTGTTATTTTTTCCTTTGCCCCCTCCACCTCCACTTACACCAAACTGATAGATTTCGGTGTTTCTTTGAATGGTTCCAATCCTCATGGCAGCCTGATACTGGCAAGTGATGGAAAGCTATATGGCATGACAACCTTTGGCGGAGGAGGTGCTGCCGGTGTTATTTTTTCTTTTGATCCTTCCACTTCAACATTTACAAAGCTATATGAATTTGGTTTTGAAGGGGCCAATCCATATGGCAATTTGATCGAGGTGAACGGTAAATTATATGGATTGACCTCTATCGGCGGATCCCCCGGTCTGGGTGTTATTTTTTCCGTGGATCCGTCGGGTTCTAATTATACGGTATTAAAGGAATTAGATAATACAACCGGCTCCCGCCCATTCGGTAGCCTTGTACAGGCAACCGATGGAAAACTTTATGGCATGACAACACAAGGAGGAAGCAATGGTCATGGTGTTATTTTTTCTTATGATCTTTCGAATGGCACTTATACAAAATGGAGGGATAACGGCGGTCCCGGCAGCTTTCTGCAGGCAAGCAATGGAAACCTGTATGCTATTGGCACTAGTGGAGACGACCAGGGTATGACTGAAATTTTTTCCTTTAATCCTTTGTCTTCCCTATACACAAAGCTGAAAGATTTTGATGGTGCAATTGGAAATGCTTCTGCGTTGATTGAATTACGTGAATGCACTACTAATAGCACCTGGTACGAGGATGCAGATGGAGATGGCTTTGGTAATCCAAACAGTTCGGTAAAGGCATGTACGCAACCGGAACATTATGTAGCCGATAACACGGATTGTGATGATAATAATAAAGCGGTTCATCTTCCGGTTGCCTGGTACCAGGATAAGGATGGAGATGGTTACGGAAACCCGGCCATTTCAGTAACAGCATGTTCCAAACCTTCGGGTTATGTAACTGATAAAACTGATTGCGATGATAACAATAGTGCCATTCACGCTTCAGTTACCTGGTACCGGGATGAGGATGGTGATGGGTACGGAAATCCATCCATTTCAATAAAAGCCTGTACCAAACCGGCTGGATATGTAGCGAATAATAATGATTGTAATGATAAAAACAGGGCCAGTCATGCTCCGGTTACTTATTACCGCGATGCTGACAGGGATGGTTATGGGGACCCGTCTTCCCCTCTTTCCGTTTGTAAGTCTACACCCCCTGCCGGTTATGTAAGAAACGCTTACGATTGCAATGATCATAAAAGGGCCGCCCAATTCTGGAATGAAAGAGTACTGATGTGCCACAATGGAATATCGGGATGTGTATATGCAAAAGAAATATTCCTGAGGCTTTGCCAGGGATGGACATTGGGGTTATGCCCTCCCAATTGTAATAACAACATATCCAGAACTATTCCTGGTCAGATAGATATCGCAGACATCTATGGCAAAAAGGAACCGGTGCCGCAGCAGTACAAACTATCCAACTTTCCTAATCCATTTGCGCGAACCAGCACCATAAAATATGAGCTTCCACTCGATAGCAAAGTGTCAATAAAAGTGTATGACGTACTGGGAAGAACTGTGGCTACACTGGTTAATGAATATAAAAAAGCAGGCGTCTACACCGTTGACTTCAATGGAGGGAATGTAAGCAGCGGTTCTTTGTATTACAGGATCATCGCCACATCTAAAGGCCGGCAATTTGACCAGACCAACAAAATGATCCAGCTTCGATAAATAATTTATTTAAAAGTCAGGGCGACCTTAAACCGCCCTGGCTTTTTAAAAATCTGCGCCGGGTTTGAGCCCGGACTGAATATAGTATGGCCATCCTGTTACCATTTTCAGCATATAATTTAAAATTGAAACATATTACCTAATCAAAAATTATTTATAATGAAAAAGGTTTTACTAAGCATTGTTTACTTCTTAGCAGGTATATTTTCTGTAGAGGCACAAATTTTATACGGTATTACATTTAGCGGGGGTAGTGAGGGAGCTGGTGCTATTACTAAATTTTTACCTGCCACAAATAGTTTAACGGCTGTCAAATCTTTTGAAACCATGGGCGCTTCCAGTCCAGGTGCAGATCTTGTCGAGGCTTCCAATGGAAAGCTATACGGCATGGCAAATATTGGCGGAATAGCAACAGGCTTCCCGGGTATCATTTTTTCATTTGATCCATCAACTTCCGCCTTTACAAAAGTGGTGGATTTTTATGATCCCAATACTCGTGAGGGTAGTGGAATTACCGGCAGCTTGCTACGGGCAAACGACGGAAAGTTATATGGTTTTACTGTTGGAGGAAATTCAGGGGGTGGAGTCTTGTTTTCCTTTGATCCTGTATCTGCTACTTATGCTAACCTCAGGAAACTTGATGTAATCGATGGCTTTTTCCCTACTGGCAGCCTTTTACTGGCAAGTGATGGAAAGCTATATGGCGTAACATCCCAGGGTGGTGCGAACAATAATGGAGTTATTTTTTCCTATGATCCTTCCACTTCCGTTTATAACAAGATCCTGGATTTTGATAATACCGATGCCAGGAGCCCTTCTGGCAGCCTGATACAGGCAAATGACGGAAAGCTATACGGTGTAACATCAACCGGAGGAATTAGCAATAGGGGTGTGATTTTTTCCTTTGATCTTTCATCTGCCATTTACACCAAGGTGAAGGATTTCGTTAGTAGCGAAGGGTTTTATCCGTTTGGCGGTCTGATACATTCTGCCGATGGAAAGCTGTATGGCATGACAAGCCAGGGAGGAACCAGCCAGGTCGGTGTTATTTTTTCCTTTGACCCCTCCTCATCTGCTTATATAAAACGTAAAGATTTTGATGGAACCAATGGAGCCAGTCCTTCTGGTAGTCTTATACAGGCAAGCGATGGAAAGCTTTATGGCATGACCAAGTCTGGTGGAAGTAGCGACGCGGGGGTAATTTTTTCCTTTGATCCTTCGGTTTCTACTTACACAAAGCTGGAGGATTTTGATAACACCAACGGTGCAATGCCTAACGCAAGCCTTTTGCAGGCAAGTAATGGAAAACTATATGGCATGACGCCTTCTGGAGGAGTCACCAATACCGGGGTAATATTTTCTCTTGATCCTTTAACTCCTGTTTATTCGAAGCTGAAAGATTTTGGTATCAACGAAACCGGGCGCAATCCTTCAGGCAGTATGGTGCAGGCAAGCGATGGTAAGTTATATGGTATGACAGTTAAGGGCGGAGGCAGAGATTCAGGGGTTATTTATTCATTTGATCCATCTACTTCCATTTTTACAAAACTTAAAGATTTCGATAAAGCCAATGGCGCCAATCCTTATGGTAGTCTTATCCAGGCAAGTAATGGAAAGCTTTATGGCATCACCAGTGCTGGAGGAAGCAATGGTTATGGCGTCATGTTTTCTTTTGATCTTTCGGGTTCTGTATATACTAAATTGAAGGATTTTGATGCAACCGAGGGTAGCGGCAATGGAAGCCTTCTGCAGGCCAGTGATGGAAAACTCTATGGCATGACAGTCGGTAATATTTTTTCCTTTGATCCTTCTACATCTACTTATACAAACCTGAGAAATTTTGATTTTATCAATGGCATTGGGCCTTACGGCAGCCTTATCCAGGCCAGCGATGGAAAGCTATATGGGCTGACACGATCTGGTGGGACAGGCTTTATTGATCGTTTGAGCGCGGGCCTCGGTGTTATTTTTTCCTTTGACCCTTCCTCTTCCACCTATACAAAGCTGAAGGATTTTACTATACTTGATGGCTATTATCCTTATGGTAGCCTTGTACAGGCAAGCAATGGAAAGCTTTATGGCATGACAAGCGATGGAGAACAAATCACCGTCGGTGTAATTTTTTCCTTTGATCTTGTGGGTTCCGTTTATACAAAACTAAAGGTTTTAAATGATCCCTATGGCAGGGGGTATGGCAACTTTATGCAGGCAAGTGATGGAAAGCTATACGGCTCCTCCTTCGCGTCAGCAGAGAGCAGGGAGGGAGGTGCAATTTTTTCCGTTGACCCTGGCTCATCCACTTACAAAAAGCTAAAAGATTATGATGGTGTCAACGGTGTTAATCCTTATATCGGTTCCGGGTTTGTTGAGCTACGCGAATGCCCTGCCAAAAAAACATATTACCAGGATGCAGATAGCGATGGTTATGGTAATCCAAACATCGCCATATCAGCTTGTATCAAACCGGCGGGATATGTAGCCGATAACACCGATTGCGATGATAACAATAGTGCCATTCACGCTTCAGTTACCTGGTACCGGGATGAGGATGGTGATGGGTACGGAAATCCATCCATTTCAATAAAAGCCTGTACCAAACCGGCTGGATATGTAGCGAATAATAATGATTGTAATGATAAAAACAGGGCCAGTCATGCTCCGGTTACTTATTACCGCGATGCTGACAGGGATGGTTATGGGGACCCGTCTTCCCCTCTTTCCGTTTGTAAGTCTACACCCCCTGCCGGTTATGTAAGAAACGCTTACGATTGCAATGATCATAAAAGGGCCGCCCAATTCTGGAATGAAAGAGTACTGATGTGCCACAATGGAATATCGGGATGTGTATATGCAAAAGAAATATTCCTGAGGCTTTGCCAGGGATGGACATTGGGGTTATGCCCTCCCAATTGTAATAACAACATATCCAGAACTATTCCTGGTCAGATAGATATCGCAGACATCTATGGCAAAAAGGAACCGGTGCCGCAGCAGTACAAACTATCCAACTTTCCTAATCCATTTGCGCGAACCAGCACCATAAAATATGAGCTTCCACTCGATAGCAAAGTGTCAATAAAAGTGTATGACGTACTGGGAAGAACTGTGGCTACACTGGTTAATGAATATAAAAAAGCAGGCGTCTACACCGTTGACTTCAATGGAGGGAATGTAAGCAGCGGTTCTTTGTATTACAGGATCATCGCCACATCTAAAGGCCGGCAATTTGACCAGACCAACAAAATGATCCAGCTTCGATAAATAATTTATTTAAACAAAAAGGGGCGGCTTTTAAACCGCCTCTTTTTATTTTAAGCCCAGTCACTTTAGCGATGGACTTTTTAACCGCTGTTAAATTATCACTCCTTATTATAGATTTTATTTAATCCCATTATAAAACGAATTATCTGATCTCAACCCGGAATAAATTATTACATTTATATGTGCCGCTAATGAATCCGTTCAGCAAATATTAATACGATTACAAAATGATCTATCACAGTTTTCCTGCGCCGCCACAATTAAGCAAATATGTTCGTAGCTTTTGGGTATTGGAAGGTGACGGACCATACATCCACCGGTCAATGGCGGATGGTTGCGCCGAGCTGGTATTTCATTATAAAGGCGTGTTTGATGAAATCACATCCCAGGACAAAGTAGAGAGCTCATTCATCGCAGGTCTTAGCGGGCAATCACAGGTCTTCCGGCGGTTTGTAACCAGTGAAGATTTTGGCATTTTTGGCGTATACCTTTACCCCTATGCCATACCGCAACTTTTCTCCATCCCTGCCACAGCCCTTAGCAATCAAATGCCCGATTGTGACTCCTTACTTGGAAATGAAGGAAGGCTGCTTACTGATAAAATATTTGCTGCCAATGGCAATATGGAAAGGGTAAAGATCATAATAGCATTTATAGTAAAACAGCTTTACAAACATGAACAAAAAGAGCAGGGCATACTTACAGTAATCAATAAAATTGTTCATTCGGAAGGAATTATCCCGGTGGACCTATTGGCCAAAAGTTATTTTTTATCTACCCGGCAATTTGAAAGAAAATTTAAAACATTTTCAGGCTTTAGTCCCAAACTTTTTTCAAGGATCGTTCGCTTCCAGGCATCCACCAGGCGTTATGGAAACAAGCAATTATCGCTTACTGATATTGCCTACGATTGTGGGTATTACGACCAGGCGCATTTCATCCACGATTTTAAAGAATTCTCCGGTTTTCATCCGCGGCAATATTTCAGTGGAAACAACGAAGGCACATTATGGAAGGAAGGTGAAGGATAACAGGATCAGGGTGAAATGCCTAGAGCGTACCTACACCTTATACCTCATACCTTATACCTTACACCTATAAAAATATGTCGCATTTTTCCAATTTCATTATCTTCCTGCGTATTAGTTTTACAGTATTAAAAAATCATTTTTAAATTATACAGATCATGAAAATCCCCGAAGGTTATTTACCTGTAATGCCTTACCTCATTGTTAACAATGCGCACAAATTCATCGAGTTTGCCAAAGCCATTTTTTCAGCTACGGTAAGGTACGAACATCCCCGATCAGAAGGTGTAATTATGCATGCCGAACTGCAGATACAACAGGCAGTTATTATGTTTGCCGATGCTACGGAGGTATACAAGCCATGTTCTGCAGGGATGTTCTTATACCTGGATAATGCAGATGAAATACATACCCGCGCTGTAGCCGCCGGATTGAAAATAATAACGGGCCTTGAAGACCGCAACTATGGCCGTGGCTTTGGTTTTGAAGATGAATGGGGCAATCAATGGTGGGTAAACACTCCTTTGAGGGTTTAAGGTTGATGGGTTAGGGTTGATGGGCTAAGGTTGATGGTTTGGGGTTGATGATTTAAAGCCAGCAGTTTAATCTTCTACCCTCCACCTTCCACCTTCAACATTTCACCTTCCACCGTTTACATTCCACCTTTCAGCCTCTACCTCTATTCAGGCCCATTTTGCTTTAACGGTATCAATAAAAATTTTCATCTCTTCCATCGTCCCTATGCTGGTGCGGTACCATTGGCCCTCGTCTTCAAAAACGCGGACAGCACTTAAATTGCTGCTGTTAATTGCTTTAGGAAAATCACCGGTAAAACCTGCAGCCTGGTAGTAAAGGAAATTGGTATGTGATTTTATTACCGGTATCTTCATATCCCCCAACGCCTGTGTGGCATATTTTTTTACCGCATCATTTTTCATCCTGCATTCCTTTACAAATGATGTATCATCCAGTGAAGCCAGCGCTCCTGCCAGCGATACAGCACTCACGCCTGCATTTGCCCAGGGTTGGAAGGGGGCCAGTTGTTTAATGGTATCGGGATGGGCCAGTCCAAAACCTGCCCTCGCCCCGGCCATACCATAAATTTTAGAAAAGGTCTTGGCCACCACCAAATTTTTATTGGAAGCTACCATCGGGGCCATGCTTGACTCATCGCTATATTCCGTATAGGCTTCATCCAGTAACACCATTGCCTTTTTTGACGCCAGTTCAATGCATCTTTTTAGTTCATCCGCAGGAATTACTTCGCCCGTTGGGTTATTGGGATTGCAGATATACAGCAGTCTTGTATTTTCGTCTACCGATGCAAGCAGCGTGCTGGTATTTATTTTTTTATCTGCGGTTAATGGTATTTTTTTAATAGTAAGGCCAAAGCTTTCCGCCACCTGCCACCAAAGCCTGAAAGTAGGATGAGGGCTTACCGCGTTGCCTTTATTCTTTGCTGAAAAAGCTGCTACAGTCGCTAAAATTTCTGATGACCCCGCTCCCATCAGTACATGATTTTCGTTGAGGTTGTATAATTGCCCGATCTTTTTCCGAAGCATATCCGTTACCTGCCACGGATAGCGGTTGCTACCGGCAATGGCGTCGGCCATCGCTTTGCGTGCCATAGGAGAAGGGCCATAAGGATTTTCGTTGGAACTGAGTTTGACGAAACCGTCAATATTCTGTTTATTATCAAAATCAAAGCCTTTCTTTTCACGACTCAAAAGAGTGCCGGTAATTCCAAGTCCCGCAATCAAAAAAGTGCTTTGTTTCAGCCAGTCGCGGCGATGTAGTTTTTCCATATCCGGTAGTTTTATCTAAGTTAGGAATTTTATAATAATAAGAATTATACGATTTATCTGAGCCATGCCAAATGATAAGTTACCACAGCGCTAAGAATTCGAAAATTCATAAATCCATACCCGGATCAAATCATTGAAAAGACATTTTGACAGTAGCATTGAGCGTAGACCGGTATCAGAAATACAGGGGGGCATTTTTTATTGCAAGTGAGGTATTGATACCATTTACAAGCGCGGCTTCTACTGTTCCGGGGTGATCGCCCGTATATAAAGCTTCCCCTGCAAAAAATATAGTTCCTGCCAACGGAGCGGTGATAATATCTATTGCTGCACCGGAATGAATGGTAGCGTAGCTATAAGCGCCCATAGCATATTCATTTTTCTTCCAGTTAAAAACCATTGCCATGTTCAACTCCTTTATTAATTCGGCAACTGGCCTGTCAAATATCGCGGCCACTGACGCCAGCGCTTTTTGCTCAATTACAGCATCCGTCTCGTTTGAAAGAGCTTCGGCTCCCGGCCCGCCCAGCCAGCCGGTAAGTATGGGTACCTTATCCGGCAATTGTGTCCACCATGTAGGGAACAATTCATTGCTTAATATAAAGCCTGCATCATTTTGCCAGAATGGATTTTTAAATTTTAATATTACTTTTATCACCGTCCCAAATCCAATATCTGCCGCCACATTTTCATTAAAATGAATAGCAGGGGTAAAATGAATGTATGCCTTTGAGGCAGGTTGCTGCAACACACTCACGGGTACGGTTACCAGCAGTTTTTCCGCAGTATACTTTTCTCCGTTGGCTGCCCTCACGTTCACTTTTCCCTGTTGCCATTGCACTTCTTTTATAAGTTTGCCGGTGTAGATGATAGCACCTCCATTTTCCGCTTGTTGTTGCAGATATTGTGAAAGGGCGCCGTATCCATTGCGTATGCGGTAATTATCGTGTTCTTCTGTGTTCCACTCCCTGTGCAGGGCTTTAACAGACGCATTGTTAATATCGGCAAGGTCGAAGCCTTCTGCATAAGATTTAACATGACTGCGCAATAATTCGTTTGCCGGTCCCGGATAATATTTATCCAGGAATTCCCTCATCGTAATATCATCTTTTAAACCATTCATTTTCCTGAGCAACCCGTTCCAGCCCTCCGTCATTTCTTCCACTTTTGCTAAGAGCCCGTTTTTTTTACGGTACATTTCTCCTCTTATTTTTACATAAGCGATACCGGCCTCTTTTAATAAACCAAGCGTAACCGGCAGGTCGCCATGAACAAACTCTGCACCCGCTTCAATTATATTTTCCTGGTGTAGTACACTATGTAAACGGCCACCGGTGCGGGTTTGAGCTTCCAAAACAATTACTTCAAAATCAGGGGACAACTCTTTTGCGGCAATAAGGCCGGTGGCACCTGCACCAATGATGATGATGGATGGTTTAATCATAAAGAACGAAATGCGAATATTGCGCCAGATTTAATGATGCATTTTGTCAGGGCGACCGCGTCCGCGTTTGGAACAACCGCAAGGATGCCCTTCATGGTTATTTCCCAATCAATCAGCGCAATCATACCATGTACATAATTGTGTATTAAATACCTCCTGAAATAGCATCTTATGCGCTGTATTTTTTAAATCATTAATTCCTGATAGCTATGGACGTGGTGGTAAGGGTGGCCTTGGCGGTAAAGGTGGATGAGGCGGAAGACGATGATGACGTGGGCGGTGCTTTAGATGCCTGGGGTGCCTGGGATGCCTGAAATGCTTATGATGCCGGACATGTCCTCGTTTTTGCGGCTGCAGGATTTCATTCTTTTCCATTCTCACTTCCGCCGCGTGGTCAGAACCGCCGACAAAAACAAACAGGAGCAGAAAAATAATTATTTTTTTCATTGTATCGTTTTATTGGATTTTTGTAGCCATAGGTTACTCAATAAAGGTACATATCTTTTGATTAACCGGGCGGCACTGATTTGTTTTAGCCGTGTTTTACCCAATAATCCTGTTCCGCCTGGCGAACATATGCCAACCCCAATTTATCTTACCGGCGGCCGATACTTATAATTTACCACCGATTCTTTTTTGATATATAATTACCAATACTTCGTCTGTTGGGGTAATGTTTTTATTTCAAAAACTATATTTTTTTTGTAAAGGAAGAGCCATGATTTCTAAATATACCCATTTAAGAAGGTCAAAAAAATGAGAAATCGTTTCGGCTTAATAACCGGCGAAGATCTCGCTGACCACGTTTTTAATTGTTTATTAAATGCCGTCAAATGCCGAAAATTATTTTCAAAAACTTCCGGAACAATCCTTTAAAGTTGAGCCTGGTACCTGCTCCCAAAATGCTATGATAAAGTAAATAATAAAACTACTTTTATGGAAGTGTCAAAATGAATAATCTATAGGCAAACATCCAATTAAATAGGAGATTCGATCCATTTGCTGTTAATTGTTCCCCTGGGGTTTCCAGGTAGTTACATCAGCAAACCTGGATGCGGGTAATCAAAAAGGACTTTGCTTTCCCTGCACCAGAATAGCTTTTTTAGTATCTTTTATACTATTTATATAGATTATAATCATGAAAGTAATAAGTGAATAAGCTGCAATATTGAATATGGTTTCATGATTTACAATGTCATTCATTTTTCGAAACCAATGGTGTTCGAATGACATTAGTAATACTGCTACCCGCCAGCTGTTAATAAAACATATACCAATGATGCCGCCAATGCTCCATAAAATTTTTCTTTTTAAGGATGCTTTGTTAACTATTACAAAGGCAACCCAAAAACTCATAAAATTAAATCCCAAACATCCGTAAGCCACGTCTACCCATGATCCGTTTAATGTTTTTAAATGAAAAGGAAAATAGATATAAGAGTTTATTCCAAGGGCATGAGCTATAACATTAGACGTATATAAAATTGAATTTCTTACCCATGTAACATAATTAAAGTTATTGGCAAAGAAGGAACTATAGATCATTCCTTTTTTATCGGTTATGGCCATATAAAAAAGATTAAACATATACAACGCCATAAATAACAAACAAAACCTAAGGAAAAAATCTATATCAATATACTTTGAAAAATATGTTTTGATTCTCTTTATACTTATTACCATAAAATTTTGATTAACGCCTGCTGAAAATAAAATCAATAGATAGTGCATACGATTAAATAATTTTTATCGTAAACACTATCTATATGATAATAATTAACCTGACTATATTTTTATTTTTCTGTACTGTCAGCTATTTTTTCCTTTTTCCTGGCATCGTATTTCTTCTTGGCCGCATAGCCGATTCCTGCCGCTATAAATACACTTATACCTAAATCCAAAGGCGCGCCGCCACCGTTAGGGTCTGGATCAGGTCCTGTATCTCCAGGCTGGGCCTTTGCCAGCGGAGACAGGCAAAGAAAGGCTAATGCAATAACAGATGATTTTAAAAACGAGCTTGCTTTCATAATTCTATTTTTAAGGTTTAGTTTTTAATTTAATGTTTTGTGTGTCTCTTTGTTTGTTTAGTTTACAAGGACAGGTATTGCTGACAAGCCTTTTTCCTTGTCATTTGTTACACGCATCCTGTATACTCCCTTCACAACGTTGTTGGTTAAATGCAAAGTTTGTGTTGCCGATCCTCCTGGGTGCATGATCGTTCCCTGGTATATTTTCTGGCCCATGTTGTTAATCAAAGTTACATTATACTTACCAGCGGCCTGATTGATAAATTGAATGCCAATCGTTTTACCACTAACCGGGTTGGATGTAAGTTTAATCGCACTCTCCGCAGAAGTAATATCCACAGGCAACATCTTTTTACCAACCAATATTACCTTGAACCTGTCCGCGTCCGCCGAAGCCGCATTACCATCAACTGTAAAATTCACCTTTGTGATTTCACTTAAACTCACAGGAGTGGTAGTTTGCAGGTATTTATCTTCAACGTAACCGGAAAGTATGGTTGAGGAAGACAAGTTTACAGGGCTCAATTGCAATATATATTTTCTTTGCGTGGTGTTTGACAACTGTAAATAAATAGTATCATTACCCGCAAATTCCTGCCTTCTTTCTATCATCAGTGATTGTCCGTCTCTTTTCAGACCAAGGTTCTCGTTGATATTGGGCAATTTCAAAGGATCCATATTATCAACTGAATTTGAGAATACAGGGCTATATGAGGTGAATGCTTCATCAAGCATTGATACTGATCTGTCCGCATCTACTATTTGAAGACTTGTTCTTAAGCCTTTTGTTGTGTTAGCCGAACGGAATACATTTGTAGCCGCTGTAGCGGATTTATCCGATTCTTTGATTGTAAGGCTACCGAGCGTTCCGGTAGAGTGAACCAAAAATCCCTGCCCGGATTGTATTAATTGACTTTCAGGACTAACTGGTGCAGGCGTTATGTCATAACTACTTCCATTAAAGCTTAACAACACATATCCTCCCACTCCTGTTGAACCACCTAATTTAGGATCCCACAGATAAAAATTATTCTGCACATTACTCTTAGTAATAGTAGCAAAATTAATAGGAGAAGCAAAAGGATTCGGTATTGCTGTGAAGCCGCTTGCGCTGACAGGGAACAATTGATCGCCTGTTTTTAGCGGGCCGGTAGCACGCAGAACGGTATTTGTTGCGGGCACTGTATTGAGGCCTAATGGCGTTGACCTATGACCTCTTACAAATAATAAATATGCATCGCTGTTTACATTAGTGGCGTTGGTATTGGCAAGCGGAATCCATGAATCTGAAGCGCTGACATATCTTTTTACAGAAGGCATCGCAATAAGAGGATTATGGTCAAATCCATTGACTGCACTGCTACCCTCTGTAATATGTGTACCAAAACCCGCGTTTGGATCAGAAATGGCCGAGAAGGTAGTAGCGCCTTCCTGCCATGCCGCATTGATCTTTTGAGTGCCACCTACCGGTGCGCTCATTATTCTCCATGCACGGCGGGCCGGTATATAACGCTCAACGGTTACATTACCTGAAACACTGCCGGTTACAGGTGCCACACGAGCTGTTGTAGAAGCGTTACTTTTCAATGTAACGAAATTGCCCGTGTTAAGTGTGCCACTTGTAAGTGTAAGAACGCCATAGATTCCAACTGAACTTGCAACAGTTGCCGAAGCCGATGCTCCCGTGCGGTTTAGCGTAAGATTATTTAAGCTGTTTCCACCACTTGCAAAATTAAGCGCACCTGCATTACCACCTGCTACACCCGTTACCACCAGGTTGGAAGTGAGAGAGCCATAAAGACTGCCAGTACCGATAAGGTCTGCTTCCGAAAGAGTAAATCCATTTATGCGCAGTTGACTTCCTGCAGGGATATCAAGTTTGCCGCCTACAGTCCAGCTTGCTGTCATTGTATAAGTTGGCACCCTGTTCACCAGGTGGAAAGTTTTACCTGCTCCAAAATCAGGAGGAGTGGTGCCACTTCCATCAAGGTTAACACCCCAGCTAAGTACATTATGGAGATCGCCGGAGGATTTGGAGTAGTAATCAGTTACATTAACAACAGTCCATAGAACAGAAAGCGTATTTGAACAGCTTAACAAGGTTTGGCTATTGGTAAAACAAGCCTGGATATTATCAGTCCCAGGTCCGCCACTACCTGTATAAGTATAAAAAGCCTCGCCACTGGCGTTGGTATTTGTTGAAAAAGTATTGCCGGCATTCGGACCTGTACTAATGGTAAATGTTACCAATCTATTTGGAATGGGCTGACCAAGAGTATTTAGTACACTTGCTTTCACAGTGTGACTGGTCCCAACATTCGCGGAAGGGGTGGTTTGAGATAATAATATCCCCTCCCCAATAATAGCCGCTCCCGACAAAGCGAAGTAAGCCAGGAATATATTATCGTCATTAGATGGATTAATGGTATTAATGTTCAGACTTGTCGTTGTATTGGTAATGAAGGGTAAAATAGTGTACAATTCATCATCCGTACGCGGATTCGTAGGCCCTGCCAATGGGTCAACGGGATTCGTATTTACATCTCCTATTCCTCCCACGGTAAGTAATGCGCCATTTGCGTGGTCGCCATCATCTTCTCCGCCGGCAGATGAGGTCAGCCTTTGACCATTAACCGAAACCTGGGAAAATTGACCCCCTCCATTTTGCTGATAACCATAGCCTATTCCTAAACCCATATCTAATAGGGCCCCTGGCTGATTTGGGTCAATAGGTTGAGAAAGCGTCACCGCAAAGTTATCACCTAGCGGATTCTGGGCGCCGACCATAACGATAATTGTTTTTTCGGTAGCTGCGGCATCATTGAATATGACCAATAATCCCTCCCCTTCAATTGAACCGGTATTGCACTCGGTAATATTAAGGGTTGATATACCTGCCGGGAAACCATTGATCTGGGCAGCAACAATGGACGTCACATCTGCCCAATAACTGTTAAATTGTGCAGACGATGCGGTACCATCCCAATTTACCGGAACACCACCTATTGTTACACAACCATTAGCCATAGTAGTGAATGTAACGGACGATAGAAGGATGGCCTTTTGAACAGTTGCCTGTGCATTTGGCTTATTGACTCTTATCGCCATTGACGAGGTCGTGGAACCTATCCCATCGGCCGAAAGGGTATAATGGCCGGTAGAGCTGTAAAATTGCTGTAGTCCGACAGCGGCGATTGTACTGGAATTGGATTTTACCTTTTGAATTTTAGGTAATTTTTTAAATGTCCCGGGAATGTCATTATTTAATGTGGGAGATTGTGCATTAATAGAAATAGGTACGAAATTTATCGCTATTACTATTAATAAGAAGGCAATAATCGTTTTGTTTAGATATCTCATAATTGTTTTGTTTTAGTGTTATTTTAAGATTTTTATTATAAATATATATCGACGTTCAATTTTTATGAGATTCATATCACCTTGAAACTTGCTAGACCCCGGAAAGGATTCAACCCTAATTAAAATTTTCATTTCCCCACTAAAAACACAGCTATTTTTCACGGTAAATGACATAGGTTTAGTACATACATGGATTAATTATCCTGTAAAAAACTAAGCGCTATAATAATTTGAGACTATCCAACCAGGGCAATTTCAGTAAGAATAATTGGACAAGAGTAAAGCTATATAATACATGCCTTGTTTCACTTTAACATGTTTACATCAAATAAACATGTTAGCGTACGGAATAGTAGTTATAAGGCATAAACTTATAACCTATTTTTAACAAATGCAAATTTTAAATCTGTTTTTTAAAAAAAAATATTCCGATAAACGCTAAATATAATAGTTCCTCAAAATAAAATGTCTTATAAAACATTTTTTATGACGATCGCTCTATTTTTTTAATCGCTTTAAATTACTGTTACTATATTTTACAGTACAAATAAATAATTGAAAAACATATCGCACTATTAATACGGAATCAGATTAAAATCCAGAACTATAAATTGGATTGGTAATTTTGCGTTAAGATGATCGGAGTAAGAGAGATGAATATCGGCGTAAACATAACCATTAATTTTTTAACGTGCAAATAAATATTTATGTTTTTTTTATGAGGTATCAATAGTTAGACATTTTATTAATAACCCAGGTACTCAATTTACAGGCACCGGTGTTAAGGAGTTCATATTTTTTTAATCAATATTGTAAAATTTAAATCAACCATTGACTTTCTACTGAAGCAATGTGTCAAGAATTGCGGTCTTCACGCATCCGCTTTTTTTACAAGGTCATTATCTTTAAGACTCCAGGGTTTGTTGAAAAAAAACATATACTTTATGAGTAAGGTTATAATGCAGGCTGCAGCCTACCCCAATTCCACCACCACCATTACCCGTAAGCAATGATGCCTCCCAGGTCAAAATAGATCATGCCCATACCATACCGGTTATTGCCTTTTTCATCCTAACTGAGCAGTAATGGTAGTCAGCAACAACTGGCTACAAATTCTTTTCACGGGGCGGCGGGCGTACGGCAATTTTTTATCTAAAAAAATAATAATAATACGCACTGCCCACCAGGCAAGTCAACCCTGAACCGTATCAATTGTGCAGGTAAGAATAAGGAACCCGTTAAACCGGATATTATGGTAAGAAAGGTAATAAATGAATGAACTGATAAATGCGATGGCAACCAGGAAAAATTGTACATCATGATATTTATAGCTGTGCTGCATTATTATAGTATATAATTACGAGTGCAAGTTTATGAAAAAAAGAATGCGGAAAAAGTTTGCAATGGTTCATTTTAAAGAAATTGAAAACCATTGAAGATATATTCGGCCCGGTATCGTGAAGAATTCCGGGCCAGCACTATTTATTTGTACTTTTAAATGTTATACTTCTCCGGGGATTTTTTTATTCCTGCTGATAAATGCGTCGAAAGCATCTGCACCAGGTGATCTTTTATAAAAAATTTACTATACAACTATGAAATTACTTATTGCTCTTATATTAATACCTGCCTTCTCTCATGTTTGCTTTTCACAGGTAGTCGCTGCCCACCGGCTTGATTCAGTGTTTAAGGTACAGTTTAAAAAGGATGAACCCGGAGGTGCAGTATTAATCGCAAAGAACGGGCATATCGTGTATGAAAAGGGTTTTGGCTTAGAAGATGTACAAACAAAAAAGATGATCACCCCACAATCAATATTTAACCTGGGGAGCATCAGCAAAACTTTTGTTGCGTACGGTATCTTAAAACTTGCTCAGGAAGGAAAGCTTTCACTGGAAGATAATCTTGAAAAATATTTTACAGGGTTTAAGCAACCGGCATTGGCAACGCAGATAAAAATTTATCACCTGCTCACCCATACCAGTGGATTGCCAGATAACAGGAAGGTGGCTACAGACAGTGTCTTTTATCTTACGGCCAAAGATGCAGAGAACTGGGCATCTGTTATGCAGAATGACACACTGGAATTTACGCCCGGTGAAAAATGGAACTATTCCAATCCTGCATTTAACGGACTGGCACTGATCATTGAAAAAGTAACCGGCCAGAAGTGGCAACAATACATCAGCAAAATAATTTTTAACCCTGCCGGTATGAAACTTTCTACCATTACAGATGGCGCCCATCCTGAAAGAGGCGTTGCACATGGATATATCACCAACGCGCCTGGTGAATATACTGAGAGAGATTATGGAGAAGAACCCACTTTTTGTGCAGCAGGTAATGGCGGTGTATGGAGCAGTGTGGAGGAACTGTGGAAATATGAGCAGGCGATACAACAGCATCTTTTTCTTGACAACCTGTGGATAGAAAGATCCAGAACAGTTTATAAATTGCAGAACTGGAAAGGCGAAACACCTCCTTTTATGGGTTTAAGCTGGTTCGTTTTTGATGAAGGAAAAAATAAATTTATTGGCCATACCGGAACGCAGGGAGGTTTTATAGGTGATTATGTATGGCTGCCCGGCAAAAATATTTTTTATGTATTGCTCTGCAATACACCCAAACCTATCCAGGAAATAAGAACGGCTGTAATTGATATTTTGGTAGAAAAATAAAAGGTGCCTGGTTTTATTTCAGTGAGACTTAATTTTGATTTGATTCTGTGAAATGAATTTTAAAGAAACAAAAAAAATGAAAACCAATTTACATGGTACGCAATATTTTTTTTGAAAAAGAAACATATTTCATGGCATCCCCTATTGCAATAAAGATACGCTGACAAATAACACAGGATATCATTTTTATCGTTGTTTCATATTCCAAATTTTCACTATCTTTCCATCTATAGCTACGAGTTGCGACATCCCTCCCCTGGTAATTTTTTGACCTAAAACCAATGAAAAATAATATTTCTAAAAGGTTAGCCATACCATATAACCTAAATCTTAATCATGGATAAATTAATAAAACCCGGACGCATCATCTTTGCCACAGGCATCATGGCACTCGGCATTCTTTGCATTATTTCAAAAGATTTTATCGTTGGCCGCCCACCCGTTTCTACCTGGGCCGCTGCAATTCCGGGAAAGATTTGCTGGGCTTATATTTCCGGTACCTTACTAATCATTGCAGGGCTTGCTATTATCTTCAAAATAAAAGCAAGACTTGCATCGCTTATCATTGGAGTAATGATCCTGGTATTTTCGTTTTTACTCCGGCACCTGTATGAGATGAGCGACTGGCTCAATGCATACAAATCATTGGCTTTAAGCGGCGGGGCATTTATTGTTGCGGCATCATTTTCCAAAAAAGAGGGCAGCAGCTCCGGTAGTTTTCCGTTGAATCATAAACTCGTTTTCACAGGTTGTATTTTCCTTTCTCTTTTTTTGATTGCCTGCGGTATTTCTCATTTTAAATTTGCTCAATTTGTAAAAGATTTTATCCCTTCCTACATTCCGTTCCGTGGTTTCTGGACTTACTTCTGCGGCATTTGTTTGTTGGCCGGTGGCGTAGGTATTCTGATGCCTTCAATCAACAAATGGGCCGCATTGCTTTCAGGCATCATGATTGCAGGCTGGTTTATTATGCTGCATATACCCAGGTTTATCGCCAACACAAATGATGCAGGCGACAGGATGGGGCTGTGCGAATCATTTGCCCTGGCCGGTATTTTCTTTGTATTGGCAGCGATGTTTTCCCGGAAAAGGTAATGTCCTCAACTTCCTGGAAGCTTGTTTTGCCACGAATGACCACGAATTTTTTTATAAAAAATTATCTCGTTGGTGTTAATTCGTTTATTCTTTGCAGTTAAAAATTAAATGGAAAGTACTTTTTACAAATATTTAAAAGGTAGTAATGACCGCCGGTACTAAAATGATATCTCACGAAATGGCAGAAGGGGGAAAGAATAATCAGGCGGCTTCCATTAAGAAGAGAAGAAGGAATATTGTCAATATTTTTTCATCACCTTTTGGCAGTCTGAAATTTTATGGTCCGGGCTACAGAAGCAAGGTGGAACAACCTTGCATCCCTGTCTGTCTGCGCATTCAGGCAGGGCCCTCCTGTACGGCGTATCATTATTGAACAGTATTGATGCGGAGAAAAGCAGCCATACACCAGCCGGCGCTGTTAGAAAAAAAGTGTCTCTTTTTTCCAGCGTTTGGATTGGCGAAGATCTTTAATGATATGATGACTGTCCCGGATTAATTTTTTAAACAATTTTCCACGGATCGCGCAATTGCGCTTTCAATAATTTGTCAGCGTCCTCATCATTCTTAAACTGTTCTTTGACCGGATCCCATTGAAGCGGGCGGTTTAGCCAATAAGTGATATTGGCCAGGCAGCAGACGGAACTTGTACGATGGCCCGTCTCCACATCACATATAGGCGCCGTATCTTTTTTAATCGCCTGCAGCCAATCCATTTGATGATCACTGCTTTCATAAAGATGGGTCTCATTGGGCCGGATGATCGCCCGTGCAATACTGCCTGGTTTACTGTCTAAAAATGACCGGCTAACATCCAAACTTCCTTTTGTGCCAATAAACCGAACTGCATAATCCCGCCCGAAATCTTCATGCTTCATAATGACCCCATCATCATATGCCATCGTTAATACTTTAAAATCTTTTCCATCCGGCGGGAAGAATTTTACCGGCCCTGTTTTATCTTTATTGAGGGCCCATTGCGCAATATCAAACATGTGTGCGCCCCAGTCGCTTAAAGAACCGCCTCCGTATTCCCTGTATACCCGCCAGTTAGGATAAACATCCTGTTCTACCGGGGGCGATAGCTCTGAATTATACGCATGCTGTTGAGCAGGCCCCAGCCACATATCCCAAGCCAGGTAAGGAGGGGTGGGTTGCGGTGGCAGATCGCAAGGGATGGCTGCTTTTCCTACACTTACCAACACTTCTTTTATATCTCCCACATATCCATTGCGTACCAATTCACACGCAATCCTGAAATCCCTGGAAGAGCGTTGCATGCTTCCTGTTTGCAATACAACATTATTTTTCCTTACGGCATTTACCATCGCCCTTCCCTCTTCAACTGAATGAGCAAGTGGCTTTTCACAGTAAACATGCTTTTTAGCATTCGCGGCCATAACGGTTGCTGCGGCATGCCAGTGATCGGGTGTGGCTACAACAACAGCATCAATATCTTTCCGTTCCAGCATTTCCCTAAAATCGGCATAACCGGTAAATCCTGAATATTTAGGCTTATTTTTTAAATCAGCATATAATTTCTCTGTATTTGTTTTAAAAAGTGCCAACTTCTGAGCATCCGCATCCGAACCGGCAAGCACCTGCGCTTTTTTTGCAAAGTCATTGACCAATCCGCGGCCCTGTTTGCCCGTTCCGATAAAACCCAGCGTTAATTGATCGCTCGGCGACGTATAGCCTTTGCCGCCCAAAACAAATCTTGGAACAATAGTAAAAGCTGCGGTGGCCTTAACGGTTTGAATAAGGAATTTTCGCCTGCTAACCGGTTTATTTTGCATCTTGTATCATTTAGGTAAATTAGCTTTATCCGTCAAAGTACTGCATTATTAATCAAAATTAATATTTGCCTAATTAATAACCTGGTAAAGATGACCGTTACCCTGTACTAAATTATACTATACAAAGGATAAAAAATCAAAATTTTATTTTACTCAGTAGCAGTTGATGAGATTTACTGGCACTTTAAATCCAATAGTTATCAGGGACTTTATAGCGTCTGTTAATTTTAACTATTTATTAAACAGGCACAAATCAGGTAATAGGATGACCCTCAAGTTGCGTAGGGATTTGATATGATTCCGGCGCTTTTTTATATTACGTCCCTACGGGACTTTCTTGAATTATAATACTTTCGATGCTACCGATATTCAGTCCCTACGGGACTTTTAAATCCATTCCAACTGCCTAATTTTTGTTGGAGACAAATTTTAACTTTGAAAATAACAACCTAATACACTAAATAAATAATCTTTACCTCACTGAAATGTTTAAGAAAGATGAGAAATGTTAAAATAAACTATCCCAATAAAATCAATGATAACTATCCGATGCAGGATGATATCCCGCAAGCCCTTCGCAGCCGGTACTACAAATTTTAAAAAGATGCGTTATTTAATCACACCGGAAAAAAGACTGGTTCCAGGAAATACCATTTCCCATGCCAACTGCAATCAGGCGTCCGCAAATATATTGAGTTGGTATGTTTGCCGGTAAACAAATTCATGCTCCTGCAAAATACAAAATAACCAGGCAATAATTACTAACTGTTGAAGATGAACACCTGGATACAACTGCTGCTTAAAAGAAAATTATACACGGTACAATATAGAAGAGTTATGGGAATACGTTTTCACTAAAATATTTTTCAAATGCAATTCGTAGCGTTAAAATTCACCCTTATTACTTTATCCTGGTAACCATTTGCTTGAATTACAAAATCCTGGAAGGCGGGAGTACAAAACCTGTTTGTGCAAGTCAACGTTTCATATACCCTATGAGGCTTACCTCTTAAATCTTTTTCAATGGTATATTTTGTACTTCTTTTTGTAGTGGTGGTTGTGGTGCAACTGGCATCAATAATAACCGATGCATTTGATCCCCCCAAAACAGCACCTTGCGCGGAGGTAACCTGGTAATTTTGAACAGGGTTACCCAAAGTATCGCTTACACTAAATGTAAGCTCAAACTGGTTGCCTGTATTATTTAAAACATTGGTCACCACCAACTCATTTATTACCTGCCGCAAGCTAAAAACAACCTGCTTCACCGTACCTGGTTCCATTGCAGGTATATTGACCCATCGACCCTGTTTTGACAAATAACATGCACCTGCGGCATAATCACCCGGAATGGTTCCAACATTCGGGCATTGACCGGAAATAATTATTTCTTCAGTAGGGGCAATCTGCATCGGATGGCTTTGCATCCCCCCGGTCATGCCATCAATGTTAGCTCCGGAAGGATCCCTTAACCATATTAGAAATGAGTTAACATGCGCATTAAAATCTCCATAATTTTTAATGGTAACACTGAAATTCGCCTGTGAGCCTAATATTCCATTTGTTGAAACCGTAAGACCCGATTTTATTCCCAGGTCAATATATGCTGGTGTAAGAATACCAGAAGGTTGCGCAGGGTCCAATTCAAACATATTAAAATAGGATAAATAAACATTACTCATATTATCATGAAGTAATCGCATATTAACCATATCCAGTTCAAGAACACTTCTGCATCAGGCTTGTTGCAGTCATATATATATATAGCCTGGATGGATTTAAATCATAACCATACACCAATACCTGGTGGTCGCTATCTGTACCACCGAGCCTGAACGAACCTCTTAACCCCAGCAAACTGTAATGACCTTTGTCAATAATTTGCCTGATGATATCAAACCCCGAAACGCACCAGCTAAAATGCTGACTGAATGTATTTGATAAGGGAAAAACAACATAGGGCGAGCAATACAGGAAAGTGAGCCATTGCATCCCCACAATATAATCACTTAACCTGCTGCCAACCGGCGGCACTGTCATCCCGCCTCCGAAATCATTGTCGGGAATATTATGTGTTGGAACCGGTATATTGGAAATAAAATAATTATAGGCGCCGGGTGACATACCTCCGCAAAGGCCTGCCCCGGCATTGAAATTTCCGATTATGTTTATTGACAAATTGATTGTCGAAGTGGAACCCGTCCCTGGCCGGGAAAAAATTTAACTTTGGCATCACTGTATTTTATTTTGTTTGAAATTTATAATACCTGTTTTGTTGTGCTTTTTAATCATACCCTATCCCTGCAAGCCCACGGCAGAATGCGTTGCAAGGATCTAAGCGGTTATATTTCACGCAGATGCTGCATCCATTGCCTCCCCGGGTTTATGAAAAATGACAGCGGAATGAAATACTTACCGATTACTGCCAACAGGCAAAAATCACGGAACCCTTTGCCCCAAATTATGTGATGGCGCAGTATTTATCAACCCGTAATAATCTTTAACCATACATGCGCTTTTTCTGTTCACCCAATACCTGATTTTTGCTGAAGCTTTTGCTGCTATTGCAGGGTGCATCACATGGAAAAAATGGAAAAATAACTACCTTAAATGGTTTACCATATACCTGGCTTTTGGGAGTTGGTGCTAAGAGCCGCAGACTGTATTGCGTTCAGCGGTGGTATTTGAAAGCAATGAATTCGCTCCGTTTGCTGTATTGCCGAACCCGGTAGTGTTTTTAGACATCGGGAAAATGCCATTGGGAGGCAGGCAGGGGTATTACAAAACAGTTATAAATATTGGAAATAATTTTTAAGCAGAAGGCTGATCATGGTTATTAAACAATGAATGAAAAAACGATCTTGTAAATACCTTTTGGGATTACCCGTAAAAACTGCTTACTATTCCGGGTGATGTACCTGCCATAAAATCAAAAAACCCTCAAAAAAAATTAAGGGTTTAAAGTAATTTGCAGGAATTTCCGTAAGTAAAAAATTTAATATTTTAACCGGTCAACATTGTCAGGTATTAGTTGCTTCCGCCAAAATTTCATTTAGCTTGTTGTCATCCACAAACTTATTTCTTACTTCGGCAAATTCGGCATTTACAGCAGTTACTTCTACCAACGCCTCGTCTATTTTTTCGTGAATATCGGGTAACCTTTTATCCAGGAGACCATTTCCAAGATTAATGTTATCTGCTTCAAGCTGGCTTATCTTTTTTAATAAAGAGGTCTGACTATTAGTAATGTCTTCCAGTTCACGAAGCATCTTATCCATCATGTGCATTTTTTCAATCTTATCCATAATAATATATTTTCGAATGATAACGCTAAAATAGTGCCCGGTTTTAAATCGCGCCATTGAGATGCGTAAAATGATAATTGGCATAATAATACGCACAAGTTTCATGAAGGAGAAGAAACAGTGAGGAAGCTATTGCCCATATATAAATTTTATGATATTCAAATGCTTTCCAGTCTGTCCTGACTGCCTGGCAATCCCGTCACAGGTGACTCAATCGGGAAGGCATACGGGGACTATGTCAATGCCTTTTAACCATTTCCTGCTAATAATTCATCCAGTTTTTCTTTCTTTTGGCGAATGACTTCCTGTGCTCTTTCTATTTTTGATTTTATTCTTTTAGTAATTCCAATCGTATTAATATCTGTCATTTTGCCGATTGCTTCAATGTACCAGTTTGCCCAAACGTCTATTATATGTTGCTCTGTTTTTACAGCCGAATCTCTTTGAATGGCGGTTTTGCTTAACGCATATTCTGTTAGTAATCTTTCCACAGCATTCTTCGTAATTTCCTCCACCAGTTGCAACGTCGTTTCTTCATTAGCGGATGATAAGATAAATGCCGCTGCAAGTGCACTTACACCTGTATTTTTCATTTCGGCTGCAGAAACCATATCAAGCCTGTCTGCATCCGTATGATAAAAAATGTCCGTAAAATGCCACATCAGTAAACCGGGAATTTTTGCTTCCAGGAAGGGTGTATGATCGCTTCCGCCTTCATAGGGATTGGTATTCACTATCCAGCCATTTTGCTTTGCCTGCTGCCGGCACCTGTTCAATAAAAAATCGTTGAAGTAATGCGGAAACATATCTGATTCTTTTAACGCGCCTCCGCCCCATTCGGTATGTTTATCATCTCCCCTGGTCCAGATAGCAGAAGGGTCGGGCATTTTTTCTATTAAAAAACTCCCGCCCGTTTTTGTTATATCCTCTCCTACCATATCAAGGCTCAGGCCCCATCTGATGCCCTTTGCCCTTGTCGGATCCTCATTTATATACCTGCCGGTGGAAACAATCTCATCTCCCCATAAAAAACTAATGGTCCGTTGTGGTGAAAACTTTTTTTGCTGTACCAGTTCAGCGGTTACCCTGGCCATTTCAGCCAACGTGCCTACGCCCGTGGCATTATCATTTGCACCGGGTTCCTGTACATGCGCACTAAATACAAAACGCTCATTGGGCTTAATTGTTCCTCTTACATCGGCTACAATGGTTAATTCATTGGCTGCGTATATTTTTGAAACCACTTTTACATTTACCCGGAGTTTGCCTTTTGCCAATGCAGCCAGTAATTTTTCTTTGGCTGCATACGATAATAAAACGCCCCATTTTTGTTTTAGTGAATCCTGGTAAGCAATACGCTGGAACTGGATAGAGTTGATATATTTTTCAGGCTGGTTATATTGCGGCATTGAAAATGCCAGCACCCCGATGGCCCCGGCTTTTATAGCAGCATTGTAGAGCGGCCAGATATTTTCTTCACCAAAAACTATTTTTCCTTTTACATCCTTTTCTTCCATATCTTTTATAATTCCTTTACCTACATATATCACTTCGGCCGTTTCACCGGTTTCTATAGTTGCGGCAGAATATATTGCCAGCATGTTTCTGTTAGTAGCAAATTGCAATAAGGGTACGCTGTCTCCCGCTATTGTAAGCGCTGCGTTGATCGGCTCCCAGGTTGGCTCTTC
>JBDTVX010000014.1:0-26864 GCA_040007015.1 Ferruginibacter sp.
CTCACAAACTTTAGAACGACATCATATACAGACCTTTGACTTTAAAGTAATTGTTATGAGATTAATAAAATCCTCCTTTTTATTTTCTTGATAACCGATATAAGCGGAATTTAATTTCATAACAATAATGGTCGTACCAGACGGACCAAAATTGGAACTTTATAAATGACAGAACATGATTTTTATAACTCAACTCATTTACATTCAAGAAGGACAAGAGAATGTATTTCATCAATTTGAAGCCATTGCAATTCCGGCAATTTTAAAATATAACGGTCAACTTTTATTGCGGGTAAGACCCGGGGAAGAATCATTTATTGAAACAAATATTGAAAAGCCCTACGAAATCCATTTAGTAGAATTTGTAACGGAAAAGGACTTTGAAAATTTTATGCAGGATGAAGAACGAAAACGTTTTTTACACTTGAAAGAACAATCTATAAAATCCATCGTACTTATAAAAGGAACAAAAATTTGACCCTGGTTAACCTAGACTTTATATTTTCATCAGATAACTATCGTATTGAACTTTGGTTCCTGCTGAAGAAATATGATTCCACTGCCTTTGCCAATGAAAAACATTAGCAGTAATAATAACGCCGGTTCAATAATCTAACGCAACACCTTGTACGTATTAACTAATAAAAAAGTTGTAACACAATAAGAGAATCTTGAAACCGTCCAAAAACAATACAATAAAGATGAAACATAAAAATGACCATACCCAACCACTAATTCTGACGTCAGAACAAGGACGGGTTTATAATTTGGGAGCCATGACAGCCATTTTCAAAGCAGACGAAAATGAAACTGATGATAAATATAGTATATCAGAATGGTGGCTAGATCCAAACTCCCAGGGACCAGGTGCACATCATCATGAAGACCAGGATCAAATTTTTTATGTGCTTGAAGGCACTATTTCAATACTTATAGGGGACAAATGGATAGTTGCTGAGAGAGGGACATTTATCAGAATTCCCAGAAATACAATCCACACTTTTGCAAATCGAACTGATAAAAAAGCAGGAATGCTGAATTTCGACATCCCAGGTGGATTCGAGAGAAATATGCCTTCAATGGTAAAGTGGTTTGAAGAAAACAAATAAAAAATTGCAATGAACAGGCGAACAAATTCTGCCAAAAAGTTTAAATAGGTATTTCAATAGGGGGGCCTAATCAGCAATAACTTTTTTTAATATTTTCACCCTCCGCTTCTATTAAACGCTTTATGGAGATTTAAAATGATTTGCAATAAATACATGAACTAATGCTATTACTTTTGCTGGCTAAAGTATAAAGAGAATAAGGTAAATAGGAGAACTTAGCTATGTTGCGCTTCATTGAGTAACTGCAAGCCAGATTCAGTACTAACTATATGATGGGTATGCACGTGATATTTAGTCAAAACATTTTGCGAAATCGGGGTAGTAAATGATTGCCATAATTCTCAATAATATTATGTCTATACTTTCTATATATTAAAGCCATTTCAATAAATTGAAATGGCTTTATACATTATTAAAATTCAAAACAAGTGCCAACATCACAATATTATTAATTACTCATGGATTACCAATTAAATTACGCTGGTACTTTTCGTGATTTTTCGCGTTCCCAGAAACGATGCATTTTCATTGCCTCAATAAATTTTATTGAAAGCTCACCTGGTTTATTACCTATAACAACACCTTCGCGGATCACCGTATCATCATTATTATCTTCCGGAAGTTTCCTGGAAAAATAAGTAGCTTCCAATACCTGCAGCGCACCTGTATCTGCCGCAATTGGTTTGCAATGCTTATAGGCCTCATTCAAAAAATGGATGGCATCAGCGTCTGCTTCAAGCGTTGCTACGCTATTTGTTCCTCCCGGAACGTACACTGCATCATACACAACCGAGGGAGTGGTAAGAAGGCTTCTGTCTACGGGTATGGCAGTATCAGCTGCCCCCATAACAGTTCCCAGCCTGGGGGCTACAATTTCCACAACCGCATTTTCTGCAAGTAAAGCTTGTTTAACGGTGGACAAAGCATTCTCATCAACGCCATCTGCTGCGAGTATAGCTACTTTACGGGTTTTTATAGATTCAAGCACATTATTTGCCATGCTTAATGCGGCGGATTTTGTGAGCGATCCTTTTTTCAGTATGGGCTGATAAGTTTCCGGGTCAGCATCAGCAGGAATCCCCTGGTTAATCATCCCAATTTCTGCTGGTATATGGAGACCAAGTCCGTAAGCTACCTGTGCAGCCAATCCTTTATCCACAAATGTAAGTATACCAAGCATTCTTTCACGTATGGCAATTGTATCTACTTTACCCAGTTCAAAACGTAGTGCATCGACAATATGATTTTTTTCAGGCTCACTCTGACTATTAAAGAATAAGGTAGCCTGGCTAAAGAAATCAAAAAAACTTGGACTACGTTCCCTGATTTTACTTGCATCGATCCTTTCATTATAACTTGTAAAGCCACCTTTCATAGCGCCTGCCTGGAAAGGACAACCATTACCGGTTGTGTTAGGATTATAACTTGATTGCCCCTTGTTGATCGTATGTCTCTGTATCCCGTCCCGCTGGTTATTATGTACCGGGGCAATTGGCCTGTTTATAGGAATTTCATGAAAATTTGGCCCGCCCAACCGGAGTAGCTGTGTATCAGTATAAGAAAATAAACGCCCCTGCAGCAATGGATCATTGGTAAAGTCGATGCCGGGTACAACATGACCTATATGGAAAGCCACCTGCTCTGTTTCTGCAAAGAAATTATCCGGATTACGGTTCAACGTCATTTTACCGATCCGTGTCACAGGTACCAATTCTTCAGGAATTAATTTTGTTGGATCAAGCAGATCGAATTCAAATTTGTGTTCATCTTCTTCGGGCACGATCTGCACTCCAAGTTCCCATTCCGGGAATGCCCCATTTTCAATTGCCTCCCAAAGGTCCCTGCGATGAAAATCAGGATCTTTGCCGGAAATATTCTGGCTTTCGTCCCAGGCTATCGAATAGACACCTAATAAAGGTTTCCAATGAAATTTCACAAAATGAGATACGCCTTCTGCATTTACCAGGCGAAACGTGTGTACGCCAAAGCCTTCCATCATTCTCAAACTCCTCGGTAAAGCACGGTCGCTCATTAACCACATGACCGTATGAATGGCTTCAGTATTCAGAGAAACAAAATCCCAAAAAGTGTCGTGCGCGGAAGCTGCCTGCGGAATTTCATTATGGGGTTCAGGCTTTACGGCATGTATCAGGTCCGGAAATTTAATTGCATCCTGAATAAAGAATACTGGCATATTATTGCCTACAAGGTCAAAATTTCCTTCCTGGGTGTAAAATTTTACAGCAAAACCCCTCACATCCCTTGGCATATCTGTTGAGCCACGAGAGCCGGCAACAGTGGAGAACCTTACGAATACAGGGGTTTCAATGGAAGTATCATTTAAAAAACCAGCCTTTGTATATTTGCTCATAGACTCATATACTTTAAAAATGCCGTGTGCTGCCGTGCCCCTGGCATGTACTACACGCTCAGGTATGCGTTCATGATCAAAATGTGTTATTTTCTCACGCAAAATAAAATCCTCTAATAAAGATGGGCCTCGGTCACCCGCCTTTAAAGAATTCTGGTCATCATTAATTCGGACACCATGATTGGTTGTCATAAATTCTCCCTGACCGGATTCAGTATCCTGGAGCAGGTCAGTAGCTTTAGCATTCAACTCCACAGCTTTTTTTTCTTCAGGAGCGTTGCTTTTTTTTGTTGGCATAATAATATATTGATAGTTAAGAATTTATTTGTATACCTGGAAAGATATTTCCATATATATTACGACATATCACTAAGCAATTGGCTAGCCTCCATTTCTTCATCCAGGGTTTGCTGAAGTAGCTTAGCAATTTCTGCCTTACTCAATGAATTGGCAACTTTAATCAGGCCCTGATATGTGGTTATTTCAAAATTTTCCACTTTCAATGCCGACATAATAATACCCATATCTCTCGTTGGTGTTCCCGCTATTGTATTTTCAATTACATGCTCACCGCCCATGGTAAGGCCTTCCATGGCATCACATTTTTTTGCCACTATCTTTTTTTCAAGCATATCAAAAATATTCTCCAGGCGGGATGCATGTTCCCTTGTTACTTCCAGGTGATCCTGCAGGGATTTTTTTAGCTCCTTTGAAGCGGCAGCGGCTATCATTTTCGGTAATGATTTTATAAGGTGATTTTCCGCCCAGTAGGTATCTTTTAATTCGCTGATAAAAAAATCTTCTACTGAAGTATCTGCATCGGTCCCAAATTGTGAATTAGATTCGCCAGGTGCTTTTTTCTGTACAGTTTTAGTCGCCGGAAAAGTTTTTGAATTATTTTTTTTTGTTGTAGTTTTTGCCATGACTTGTTATTTTTAATGAAAAAATTTGTTAATTGATTTAAATTGCTGAAGCTATAAATCTCATTATTAACTTTCTGAAAAATAATTCAGAAAAATATTTATTCATACTTCCCTTGTTGCCATAGCTTTTTTTGTAGAAATTATTTCCCATTTTTCAATCGACAAAATGGAACTTCAGCTATTCAGCAGAAGCTGGGGAATTTATGGAACCTTCCGCAACCTTTGTAAGCGCTTCATCAGTAGCTTTTTCATTATCCAGCGTTTGTTGCAAAAGACTTTGTATATCTGTGTGACCCATACATTCAGCAAATGTTCTTAAGGTTCCATAGGTGCCTATCTCATAATGCTCCACCTTTTGTGCAGCGAGTATTAACCCGGCATCCCTTGTCATACTGCCTTTTTTAGTATCTTCCATAATACTGGTAGCTTCTTCAAGTAAACCAGCCATCGCATCACATTTTTTCGCTTTCGGTTTTTCATCAAGCAATGTAAATACCTGTTCCAGCGTACTTACGTGCGTTTGTGTTTCACCAGTATGCTTTTTAAATGCCTCGATTAATTCCGGGCTGGTAGCCGCTTTTTGCATTTTTGGCAATGCTTTTACCAATGCTTTTTCTGCCCAGTAGATATCTTGCAGTTCTTCCACAAAAAATTTATGAAATTCAGAATCCTGCATTTTGCCCGTGTTTGTTGTAGGTTTATCACCAGTCTTTTTAACAGGTGCTTTTTTTGAAGTGGTAGCCATAATGTTAAATGGGGGTTGAAAAAATTAAAAAAAAATTAATTGAATTACAGTATAATAATTAAAACATCATGCCAATTTTATGCATTTTAAAAAATACAGGAGAATGATAAAAAAACAAACGGCATCAGGAACTCAGTTGACCCATCACTAATAGGGTAAATTTAAAGGGCCCTTAGTCATAGTGTCAAACAATGATTAAAAAAAAGGCGGGCAACGGTCTAATAATTGGGGCATGATACTGAGGTGAATTATAATATTAAATTAATAAATTTTGCATAAAATGAACTGCCGTTTGGGAAATTAAACTTTTATTCAAAAAGAATTATTGAACTTCAAGACTTGACATTCTTATTTAATTCAGAAACACAATGTCTATGTTTTAAAAATGTTTTCAGCTTTTTTAAGTGTCTTAACCAAATTAATGCCCTTGGATAAAACCCCCTTAAAAATATCACCTTCTGACTTTAAACGATCCATAGCATTAAAAATCGTAAAATCAGTCATTTTTAAACCGGGTTTAACTTCTTCCCAATGTAAGGGCATAGAAACAGTGGCTCCTTTTTTCGGCCTTAAAGAATAAGGACAGGCAATGGTTGCCCCTGGGCGATTCTGCAAAAAATCAAGGTACATTTTCCCTTTTCTGCTGGCAACTTTACGTTCAAGACTGGTATACGCCGGCAAATGATCATGAACAATATTGACAACCAGCCTCGCAAACATTTGCGACTGATCATAACTGTATTTTGCTCCAAGTGGGATGTAAATATGCATGCCGGTAGAACCCGATGTTTTACAGTAACACGGCACTTCAAGTGCATCCAGTACTTTTTTTACTTCAAGCGCAGCTTCGATAACCTGGTCAAAAGTATTTTTATCGGGATCCAGGTCTATCACACAATAATCAGGATTATCAGGTGACTGGATACGGCTGAACCAGGGATTAATTTCTATACATCCTAATGAAGCCATCCATAGTAATACTGATTCATCTGTGCCAACCAGGTATTCTTTTTTTTCTCCATCACTGGTTGTATACGGAAATGTTTTTGTGATCCAATCGGGCGCCTTTCCTTTTATATCCTTCTGGTAAAAACTCTGGCCATGGATACCGCCCGGAAACCTGTTCAGCGATAAGGGCCTGTCTTTCAAATAAGGTAAAATGTATTCAGCAACCTGGTAATAATAATTAAACATATCCCGCTTTGTCACTTTATCTTCCGGCCAATAAACTTTGCTTAGGCTCGTAAATTTAATTTCATGACCATTTATTTTGCGCACCTGTGTTTCATCCGTTGGGTTTAATAACGTTTTACGTTCCTTCCCTTTTGGGGGCCTGATCATATTCGTACTTTTGTTTACATCCTCTGCAGCCGCTACCGTTGAGGCAGTTGGTTTGACCGTTTCCCTTACTACATCCTTCGCTTTTTTATCAATCCGCATTCCCTGGAAGGATGGATGTCGGAACACTCCATCCTTAGTTACTTCAGCATAAGCTACTTCACATACCAGTTGTGGTTTTAACCAGGTTGCTTTTGCTTTTGGAGGATTGGGACGAAAACGCGAAGGCGCATTTACATCAGGTATTATCTCAAACGGGCTTTTACCAATTATCAACGGCTTAAACTGTGCCATCATTTTCTTTTGGTCTTTATCAGAAAACCCGGTACCTACTTTGCCAACGTAATGTAATTTGCCCTGCTCATATACGCCCAGCAAGAGGGAGCTAAATTGTTTGGCGGTATCTTGATTTTTAGTGTAACCGGCAACTACTACTTCCTGGCGTTTATGCACTTTAATTTTTAGCCATGCCTTTGTACGGATACCATGGGAATACAGGCTAGCGGACTGTTTGGCCATGATCCCTTCAAGACCCATTTTTTCTGCGGCATGAAAAAATTCAAGTCCACTGCTATCAAAAACCTGGCTCAGCCGTATACGATCGTCATCATTAGGCAATACCTCTTTTAAAATTGCCTGTCTTTCAACAAGTGTCAGGCCCATAAGGTTTTTACCATCATACCAAAGCAGGTCGAAAATATAATATACCAGTGCACCATCTGCTTCGCTTCGCCAATTTTGCAGATCCCCAAAATTTGAAATGCCTTCCTCATTCAGTACAAGTATCTCCCCATCAACAACCGCATTGATCTTCCATTTTAGTAATTCCTGCCGTACCGGGTAAAACTTTTCATCAAATGATTTATTATTTCTTGATAGTATTTCAACTTTACCATTGTTAATAAAAGAAAGCGCACGGTATCCATCCCACTTTACTTCAAACACCCATTCAGGATCATCAAAAGGCTGATCAACTAATGTCGCAAGCATCGGTGTTATTCCCCTGGGAATTTTTGATTTGGGCGCCTTTTTAAGTAACGCGGTTATACTAGTTGCAGGATTCGATTTAGGAACTTCATCAATTTTTGCCTGTTCTAACCGGACTTTTTTTTTGCTGATTTTTGTGGCTGGTTCTGCCTTCTGCGCCCTTCCGTCTATCCATACCTTTTCACTCGTTCTGGACATACTTGAAATAGTTTTGGCTGAAAGCACCGATTTATCCTGGCGGGTGATATCTTTTACAGAAGCATATTCATCTTTGTGCTTAATCATCAACCAGGCATTTTCACCCATGCCATGAGTTTTCACCAGGGCAAATTCTCCTTGCAGTTTTTGCCCATGCAATATTATTTTTACAGAACCCGACTTTAATTGACGGAGCAAATGCGCTTCCTGTTCCTTTTTGCCCTTAATGGGTTCAATGGGTTCGTAAGTTCCCTCGTCCCATACGATAACAGTGCCTCCGCCATACTCTCCCTTAGGAATAATGCCTTCAAAATGCCTGTAATCAAAAGGATGGTCCTCCACCATCATTGCCAATCGCTTTTGCTTAGGGTCGGTTGATGGGCCTTTAGGAACAGCCCAGCTTTTTAAAACGCCTTCCATTTCAAGTCTGAAATCATAATGAAGCCGGGTTGCATCATGCTTTTGTATTACAAACATCAATTTATTTTTGTCTTTGCTTTTTCCAGACTTAGGTTCCAATGTTTTGGTGAAGTCTCGTTTGGCGACATATTTTTGCAGGCTCATGATTGAAAGATTGATTTCTTAATACAATTTGTACCCGGATTCTTGTATGGAAAATTATGCAAAGGATATGCCATTATAAATTTGAGTATTTCTGAATCTTCTTTGATGAAATTAAATAAATATCTATTGTAGCGTTATCGACAGTTGCAATGTGGCAATTACCGGTGAGGTTTTTGTTACGTTTAGTAATAAACTTTGTGATTAAATCTGAAGACATTAATTTTTGTTGCCTATAATAATTTAATTTTTGATTGTTCGTTTTTGTACCGGCAAAAGCACTGGATGTTCACAATACAACAATTACCAGCATTTATCAAATAGTGGGAAAAAAACTGCAAGTACCAATGAGTAAAAAAAGTATGGGAATATTGAGGGTAGGAACAAGTAATATTGTGGTTCCAGGTACCAGGCAGACCTTTCCACCAGAATTTCAAAACGGTAGCAGATTACACTACTATAGCTCATTATTTAATTCGCTTGAAATAAACAGTACCTTTTACAAGGTTCCAATGCCATCAACTTTTGAAAAATGGTCGCTTGATGTTTCGGAGAAGTTCCGGTTTACAATAAAACTTTCGAAGGAAATTACTCATGTGAAAAATTTGAATGCCGATCCAGGCTATATCAGTGCCTTTTTAAGAGCAGCAGATCGGATCGGCAATAAGAAGGGCTGCCTGTTAGTCCAATTTCCCGGAAAGATCACTTTGGACTATTATAACCAGGTAGAACAGATATTCATCAAACTCAAGGAGAACGATCCAAAAAATAAATGGCGAAAAGCGATCGAATTCAGAAACCCAACCTGGTATGTTAGCGAAACCTTTGAGCTACTGGATGAGTACGGAGCAACGATCGTATTACATGACATTCCGAAGGCAAAAATTTTTGATCCAAATAAAGCGGCCAAATTCATATATTTAAGATTTCATGGTCCCAAAGGTGATTACAGGGGCAGCTACAGTAACGTTTTTCTCAGGGAACAATGGATAACAATACAGGGTTGGCTTAAAAACGATAAGGACGTGTATGTATATTTCAATAACACAATGGGCGCTGCATTTGAAAACGCAATGACTTTAAAAGGTATGGGGGAGAAATGACCTCGTAACTGTTAATTGTTTAAAAATGAACCCGGCAGGCATACAAACGCAATATGCCTGTCATCAACCAGGTGGAAATATATTAACTAACTATTTTCAAGCAATATATTAGTGTCTTATAAATAATATTATTAAACATAGCGATTGAACTAAATCTAAGGTTCAGTTTTTCCCGCAATTTTTTCTACCACTGATTTGTTTCTTCTTATTTTTCTCATCCATATTTCACCCTTATGCCGTGAGGGAACATCATCACCGAGTAATTTACCCCAAGGCTTCATTTCGGGTAGCCTGTCAAAAATTATTTTCAGGATAGCCACAAATGGTATGGAAAAAAACATTCCTGAAATACCCCATAGCGCCCCTCCCAACAAAACGACTACAATGGAAAAAAAGGCATTTATTTTTACTCTTGACGATACCAGGAAGGGCACAATAAAATTATTATCGATAAACTGAATAATAGTGTAGGAAACCACAATTGCAATTGGAGTGGTAAGGCCTTCCTTTGTTACAACTGAAATTAATACTGGTAGTGCAATAGCGACAACACCCCCAATATAAGGCAACATATTTAAAAGCGCCCCTATTACCCCTAAAAGAATAGCATACTCTACTCCACAAAGAAGTAAAGCGACAGAATTGAGGACTGCGATTATCAAAGCTTCCAAAAGTAAACCCACCATATAGCTTTGGATGGCAGTTTTAGTTTCACCCAACACATCCGTAACTTTCGCCGTATTTTCCTCGGCAAAAACTTCATGCAAAAAATTTATCATTAACGTTTTATAAAAAAGCAACAGAAATACATAGATGGGTATTAAAATAAAAAAGCTAATTATTCCTAAAACACCACTTAAGGATTTGCCCAGCAATGCCTGTCCGCTATTCAAAGTATCATTCAGAAGTTGTTGTTGCTTAGCAACAGGGATTTTAAGTTTAACAGCAGCCCATTGCTGCAGGTCTGAAAAATGTTCGTTGAATTTTACCTTTAATTTAGGAAGTGTTTCGCTAAATGTCATTACCTGCGCGGATATGAAATATAGAATTCCCGCTACCACGATTAAAGCAATAGCCAATGCAATAGATATGGCTATTATTTTTTTTATTCCTATTTTCTGCAACTTATTTACAAGAGGATTTAATAGAATTGAGATTATGAGAGAAAATGCTATTGGCGCTAATATATCGCTTAAAGTAAAGAGTGAATAGCTAATTAGGACAAGCCCAAAAATTACAACAGTGCTCTTGATATAAAAGGGGTATTTGTTCGTTATCGATTTCATCATAAACGGTTTTTTGCATCAAATGCCTGGTTCAAAATGGATGCTCTGCAATTGTCCCAACTAAATGAACGACAATCAATTTGAATCTTCCACGCCTCTAAGGTATTAGTCTAATATTCAATTTCAAACTTTTCATTTACATTCCTTCGTTTAGAATCTCAATGAGTGATCTTTGATTGGTTGTCATTCCTTTGAATAAGTTATGCTTCTTTATGCAAACGCCAGGCCAATACAAGTTGCCCTGGCATAGAATTTAATACTATTGCGGAAAGGATTGTTATGGGAAAGGCGGGGCTTATTTTAAGTAATACAAAAATGCCAAATTTCAAATAGTCATTTTGATTTCGGGAGTTAACCGTTTATTGGGTGAATTAAAAAGAGAAAAATTTGAAAAATTTAGTCGCCTGGAATATATTATTACATCTTTGAAATATTTGGTGAATTTTCTCTACATTTTGACGGAAAAATGGGAAAGGGAAAGAAGAATATGTTGCGCTCACTTTGCCCCATCGGTAACTGTTGCCCGGAAAACCATTCTCCATTGGCCCAGGGATCTTACTATGGAAGTATTGCTTCCGGTCATTTTAAATCACTGTATAGAAAGGATACTCTTTTGCAAACGGGCAATAATATGGGCTTTTGTCAATGTTACAGACAAATGTGGACAGTCAGCTATCATATTGCGAAACAAAATTAGCTGAAGCGTTGTATGCCGGTATTATTTGTTAGCCGGGTTTTTATTTTTACCAATTCGTACCAAATCACTGACAAAAAACCTATTCCGATACAAGTAAATAACTGTGAAATATTAAGGGTCTCAAACTCAAAGAAGGTTGTCAGGGGTGGTACTAATAGCAATAGGCCTGTAATAATAATTGTGATGGCAATAATAAGTACAATCATATTGTTTTTATACCGCAAAGTTGTAAAAACTGAATAGTAAAAAGATCGGTTAATGAGTGTTAAAAATATATTTGCAGTAATTAAAACTGTAAATACAATTGTTCTGGTATGTGCTTCATCAAATAACTGGTAAACCGAATATTGATAAGCCAGTAAAGTTCCTGCTGTAATTGCCAATCCTTGTATGATACTTGTTGCCAACTCTTTCCAATTGAAAAAAGTAGTAGTAAATGGTCGCGGTTTTTTTAACATAGTATTTTTTTCCATTGGTTCGTTTTCAAAAATGATAGAGCAGGTTGGTCCCATGATCAATTCTAAAAAAATAATGTGTACGGGTGAAAATATATTGGGATAGACCCATCCTAATGCCAAAGGAATAAAAACGGTAAGGATAATCGGTATGTGAATAGATATTATGTACTGAATTGCTTTTTTTAGATTGGTATAAATTTTTCTACCCATTGCTACAGCGTCCACCATTTTTGATAAATCGTCTTCCAGTAAAATGAGAGAAGCGGCTTGCCTGGCTATTTCAGTTCCTTTCTTTCCCATTGCAATACCAATATGTGCTGCTTTCAAAGCCGGCCCGTCATTTACGCCATCACCAGTCATAGCCACAATTTGGTTGTTTGCTTTTAAGGCATTAATAATTCTCAATTTTGCGTCGGGAAACATTCGGCAAAAGAGATTAGTTTTCATTACACTTTCCCGCAATTCTTCATCCGATAATTTCATCAGTTCATCTCCTGTCAAACTATGCTCAAAACCTCTAAATGCGATTTGTTTAGCAATGGCTGTGGTTGTTGCAGCATTGTCGCCTGTAATTATTTTTACTGAAATACCTGCTTTGTAAAAATGATTCAAAACGGTTTCAATATTCTTTTTTGGAGGGTCGTAAAAAGCTATAATTCCTTTAAACTTAAAGTGTAATGCTTGCTGTGTTTTAGGAAAATTGCTGCCTGCAAAATCACTTTCGCCAACGCCTAAAACCCTGTATCCTTCATTGGTTATAGTTTGTATGGCTTTTTCAATTTGCTGCGTTTCTTCTTTTGACAAATTGGAAACATTTATTAATGCTTCGGGTGCCCCTTTGGCAGCTATAATTCTTTTACCCGAATTGCTTTCAAAAATATGGGTCATCATTGGTGGCTTTCCACCCAATGGAAATTCGCGAATTAATTTAAAATCCGGTCGTTCATCTTCGGTATGTAAATCACCGTAGGCTTTATGCAATGCTACTTCCATTGGATCAAAGGGTATAGGTTCGCTTGCCCACATGGCTATTGTTATTAATTGTTTTTCACCATCTGTTAATTCTCCTTCAGGGTTAGTAATATTTTGCGTGGATAATAAAAACAGTTTTGCCAAACTCATTTTATTCCCGGTGATTGTTCCTGTTTTATCTGTACATATTACCGAGGCGCTTCCCAGTGTTTCAACAGTTTTCATTTGCTTTACCACAATGCCCATTTTCATTAACCGCCAGGCGCCTATTGCCATAAAAGTGGTGAAAGCCATCGGTATTTCTTCGGGTAAAATACTCATTGCCAAAGTAAGCGCCTTTAGCAAACTATCCAATAAATTGTAGGAACGAAAATAATTGATGGCCCAAACCACTACGAAAACTATAGAACCGGCAATAACTAATTTTTTTACAAAATTGCTTATTTGTAACTCTAATGGTGTTTTTTCTTCTTTAATACTTTCAAGGCTTTTGCCAATTTTACCCAATTTGGTTTCGTTTCCAATATTTGTAATGGTAACAATAGCTAAGCCACTTGCAACGGTTGTACCTTTGAAAATAAAATTATCTTCCTTTTCTTTGTCTTTAAAAACCGATAAGGATTCCCCAGTAAGAATCGATTCATTTACAGAGAAGTCATTAGAATGAACAATCCTTCCGTCGGCAGAAATTAATGTTCCTTCTTCCACAACCAGGCTATCGCCAACTACTAAGTCTTCACTTTTTATTTCTGCTGTCTTACCATTCCTGATGACTTTACTATTGGGTTGTGTAAAGTTTTTTAGCTTTTGCAGGGCATTACGGCTTCTTGAGTCCTGGGATAAGGAAATTACAGAAACAATAACGATAGCTGATGACAGAAAGATTCCGTCGCCTGTTTTACCACTCACAAAATAAATAAGAGATGCAACCAATAATAAAATAATCATTGGCTCTTTTGCCAAATTTTTTATCGCATCTAAAACACTGTTTTCCTGTTTGTAGCTTAAAGTATTTTGTCCGGATTTTTCCCTTGAATGAATCACCTCCTCACTCGTTAAACCTTTTATATTTATATTATTCGCACACATTATCAAAGATATTTTAGCACAGTATGGCAACCCCCGGGATTGCATCTAACAAATAAAAAATCACCACATATGTAAATCATCTAAAAATTTCCACCTGTTCACTTTACGAACTTTAATTGTAACAGCGTCATACGTAGTAAAGGTAAGCAACTTAAAAAGAGGATGCATTGCAGATATTTTTAATCAGGTTACTGTCTATACAGGTTCTTGATGACTGCGAACGGGTTGCAGCTCACTTGTTCCATTGATATGATTATCCAAATTTATTCATTACCATTATTTATGCATTATTAATGCCGGCCTTGTTCGTTTTATAAACAGCAGGGGCTATCTCCCCGCTGGATCTATTATATTTAAGGGATGCGGATAATGCTATGTGCAATGTGGATGTAATGAATATAGATGAAGCATTACCCGCCGGTATGTATGCAGATGTGATAATATATTCAAAAGGGAATGTGGCTGCTCTGGTTGTACCAAAGTCTGCAGTAGTAACCTCTACCGAAAGAAAGTATGCGCTCGTTAGTAAAGATGGTAAGATACTCAAAACAGTCGTAAGTAACGGCAACGCAGGCATGGATAAAATTGAGATTTATGGTGCATTGAAACCTGTGGATACAGTTATTATAAATGCCAACGATGAAATTAAAGAGAATAAAACGTGACCAAATAATGTTTGTAGCTTTAAACAAAAAAGCACATGGAAAATAAAGATGATATAAAAGACAAAAAGATTGCGGGCCCCACAGACCATTTAGCTAACGAGCGTACCTTCCTTGCATGGATACGAACCAGCATTGCAATGATGGGTTTTGGCTTTGTCATTGTGAAGTTTGCCTTGTTCGTGCGTCAAATATCAGTCGCCCTTGGAGATAAAATGGTTATGCCAGGCAAAGGATACTCTGCTATTATTGGTGTATTGATGGTTGCATTTGGTGCAATCATGGCAACCTTAGCATACCTGCGATACAGCAATATTGAAAAGCAATTGATTAATAATACTTACTTCCCAACAAAATGGCTTTCAGCTTTAGTAACCTTGAGCATTATCATTGGAAGTATACTATTGGTGCTTTATTTATTGCCTAATATATAATATCACTTTTTATCGAACGATTGTCGCCTATAAAAATTACCACAATATAAAATTTCTCTCAGAATAGTATATATAGCAGAAAAAATGGCGGTGTTTTGAAAAAGAATATATCTTAATTTTTAATACGGAAATAATTTTAATAAATGCATACTTTTTTTACCATAACCATATCACTTTGCGATCGCATATTAATAAATAATACCAACCAGTGTTAATTAAATCCTTTCATCAATTTGATCTCATTCCTGTACAACAAAATCCTTCCGTCATTTTCGAGTTGCTTTAGCAGGCGGGAAACTACCACCCTTGAGGTAGCAAGTTCATCAGCGATCAAATAATGGGATGCCTTGATGACACTGGAACCGGAAAGTCGCATTTTTTCTGCCAGGTAAGCTATCAGTCGTTCATCTAATTTATGGAAGGCGATACTTTCAATAGATTTAAGCAGTTCGAGGAAGCGCTCATTAAAACTACGCATGATATAATTTTTCCAACTTGGATATTTGCAGAGCCATTCATCTAATTTAATATGAGGGATGGCTATTAATTCAACATCTTCTTCTGCTATTGCTTTAATTTCACTTTTTTTGGCTTCCACACAACAACTATATGCCATGGAACAACTTTCATTGCTGGATAAATAATACAACAATATTTCCTTTGCATTTTCATCCATCCGAAAGACCTTTATCGTGCCTTTTATAACTATCGGCATCATACGGACATATTTACCATAATCCATTATAATATCGCCTTCCTTATAATGCTTTATTTCACCAAACTGGAACATTTCAATTACCAAGGCTGGTTCAAAGATTGAATCGAAAATGGTGGTATTTTTCATATCACTTCAAAAATACTCATTTAAACGACCGAATGAGCGGGTATTTCGAATGCTTCTATTTCTGGCTGCGCTTATTGCACATCTGATAGCAGTATCCTGGTTATATTTACTCAAATGGATTAACCACCATAAAAGATTTACTATTCAGATTTAATAATAATTGCAAGTGGCCAGTGTTCATAAAAAAGCACAACCGGTACACTTACAATAAGTATCCGAGGAACTAAATTTGAAACGGCAGGATTGGCCCTGCCTGCAATAAAAGAAGGACATAATGTTAAACCTTTTTTTTATGCGTGGCATAGCAATCTTTTAATATAAGTATAATAAAGCATTTTCCGACTTATTTCACAAACTGGTTTACATTATTCCAGGTGCCACCATTTATGACATTTGTAAACCCATTCTGTTCTAAAATGCTTTTTGCCTGGCTGCTTCTGCCACCGCTGCGGCAAAACACAATGATGTTTTTCTTGTTTTTAAATTTTGCCAACTGGGCCTGCACGGTATCCAAAGGAATATTGACCGATCCTTTTACATGGCCTTCATTAAATTCGCCGGGTGTTCTCACATCTGCTAAAAAAGCGCCTTCTTTAATAATAGTCTGCAAATCTACTGTGGGCTTATTGCCAAATACCTGTTTAAAAATGTTCATTTTTTTTATTTATAGGGTGAATTTTTTAATCACATCAATAATTCCTGCTTTTTGCACTACGCCACTTTGCCTCCATAATTGCCTGCCATTCTTAAAAAGAATCAGTGTGGGTACTCCCTGCACATTGTATACCACAGCGGTATGCGAGTTCTTATCTACATCCACTTTTAGAATAGTGGCGGTGTCACCTATTTCCTTTTTAACAGCTTTGAGTATGGGAGCCATCATTTTACATGGCCCGCACCAACCGGCAAAAAAATCCACCAGTACAGGTTTATCAGATTGTATGATTTCGTTAAATGTCATGACCGTGCCTTTTTTCTTCTTCTTTAACTGTTTGCTTTTTGTTATCTTTTTTAAACATGCCCATTAATAATGCGCCCAGCAATGCACCGTACAAAGTACTGTTGAATGGCTTGGATGTGATCATGCAGGTTCCGGATGAACACCCTGCCTGTTGCCAGTAAAAATAACCGGCAATAGCACCAACCATGGCGCCGGCCGCATATAATTTATTGTTGTTAAACCACTTCTTCATAAACAATATCTTTTACAGGTTCAGCAATTTTTTCAACAGGGGTAGCGCATCCGCTGGTGCCACAACAGCCTACACCAAATATGGGCATACAAGTAAATAAGACGCCTGCAATCCCCAACGTCCATTCTTTGGCAATTACTGATTGTATGATAATGGCGATGCCTAACGCCAGCCTGAAAAATCGCATGAAATTCCAATTACTCAAAATCTTTTGCTTCATAAAAATTGATATAATTATTTTAAGATACCCTGCCCACGGTGCATATTTTCTACAAATATTTCATGAGTTGTCATCCTCATTATTTTAATATTGCAAAGGTAAATGCTCCCATTCGGCTTAATTGTAACAAAGGTTACATACCAACAGCGTTATGAATGAGCTTATCTTATGGCTTAAGCAGGAAATATCATCGCACCGAAACTAACAGGCCCGGGTGTAACAAGTTTTTTTTTGGTTCTGTGGTTTGAATCATAGTTGCTTTTTTTTATAGCTGCTCAACGACATGCAACAACGTGACAAGTGTCATATTGTTATGCTTTCATATAAACTACTTTTGGCCTTCTTTCACCAGGTAATATTTCTGTCATTATTTAGTGAAGAATTTTTAAATGAAAAATTTATTAAATGGATCAGGAGTATTTAAAAAAGGAGTTACTATGAAATACGTAATAATAGGCGCCGTAGCAGGTGGGGCAAGCACAGCTGCAAGATTAAGAAGATTAGATGAGCATGCGGAAATTATCCTTTTCGAAAAGGGGGAATTTATTTCTTATGCCAATTGCGGCCTGCCATATTATATTGGCGATGTAATTAAAGACCGAAACAACCTGTTTGTTCAAACTCCTGCTTCCTTCAATCAACGTTTCAATATTGATGTAAGAGTTACAACTGAAATAACCGTCATTGATCCTGCAAAAAAAATGGTAACGGCTGTTAAGCAAACAACCGGTGAAGTGTATGAAGAAAGTTATGATAAATTAATCCTGTCTCCGGGAGCTGAACCGCTGCGTCCACCCCTAGCCGGAATTACAAGTGAAGGAATTTTCACTTTGAGAAATGTAAGTGATACGGATCATATCAAAAGTTATATCCGGCAGAACCAGGTAGCAAAGGCATTGATCGTTGGCGCAGGATTTATTGGATTGGAAATGGCTGAGAACTTTAATGATCTCGGTATTGATGTTACCATTGTTGAAATGGGAAATCAAATACTTGCACCGGTTGATTTTCCCGTTGCAGCTATTGCGCAGCAGCACCTGAGATCCAAGGGAGTCAATCTTATTTTAAACAGTGCTGTAACAAGCTTTACAAAAAACGGGCAGGAGATAATAGTAGCATTAAAAAATGGGGAAGAATTAAAAACTGATTTGGTATTGCTCTCCATCGGAGTTCGTCCTGATACCAAACTTGCTGTTCAGGCCGGACTTAAAACAGGGCCTGCCAAAGGCATTTGGGTGAATGAATATTTGCAAACATCCGATCCCAACATTTATGCGGTAGGTGATGCCATTGAATTTGACAATCCCATTACCTGTCGATCCATGATTACCTACCTGGCTGGCCCTGCAAATAAACAGGGACGTATCTGTGCCAATAATGTTGTTTTAGGAAATGTTCAAAAATACAAGGGTTCAATCAATACCGCCATTGTAAAAGTGTTCGATATGACGGTAGGCACTGCTGGTACCGCATCCAAACATTTAAAAACAGCCGGCATCGAACATATCGTATCCACAACCCGTAGCGGATCACATGCAGCCTACTATCCCGATGCAAAACAAATGACTATTCAAATTGCATTTTCACCGATTGATGGCCGATTGCTGAGCGCCCAGGTGGCAGGCTATGACGGAGTAGATAAGCGACTTGATATTTTGTCATCCTTTATCAAACAAAATAAAAGCATTTATGAACTGATCGAATTTGAGCATGGGTATGCCCCACCCTATTCCTCCGCAAAAGATCCGGTTAATATGGCTGGCTTTGTAGCCGAAAATATTCTGCTGGAACGATTGAAAGTTTTTTACTGGGATGAACTTAAAAATTTAAGACCGGATGATATTCTGATAGATGTACGCAGATCCGATGAATACAAGGCAGGTAAAATACCACAGGCTATCAATATACCAGTGGATGACATAAGAAACAGGCTGAATGAAATTCCAAAAGGTAAAAATATTTATATCTATTGTGAAGCAGGATTAAGAGGATATCTTGCACAACGAATACTTGTGCAAAACGGATTCAATAATGTCTTTAATCTCTCGGGCGGTTACTATTTATGGAAAATCTGTAATGCCGAATCCGGCCTGCCAGTTAGCCAGGTGGAGGGCTTTATTAATTTTTCTAAAGAAAGTGAAGAATATCAGCCCCAAACTTTATATAGTTATAACACAAAACTACCTACCTGTAAATCTGCGGGCGGTTTCAGGAGTTATAAGTAAGTGAATGTGTAGCCATGAAATTTTAGAAATAAAATAGTCCGGAGAAAAACGGCTCTATTTTGAAACCAGGATTATTTGTTTAAATAATAATGGGGTATAAAGTTCTATAGAAATTTATTACAAACCATTTTACAGTGATCAGCCCTCATTGGTTCTATTTGTTTCCCATGCTTATAATAATGACGGTGGAAACGGCATTTACATAATTATGCTTAACCCCGGTAATCATTTTTTAACAGGACATGAATTTAAACCCACTAAAGTGTAGAGCGGACAGATGCTTACCAGGCTGGTTAATACAAACACACCCGCTAAAACAAGCAATACAATCCCAAATGTGCCAGTAATGATATTGGTAAAATACAAAACAGCAAATACAACTGCTAATAACAAGCGAATGATACGGTCGGGGTTACCCATGTTTTTTTTCATACTAAATTATTTAAGTAGAAGGTAAGGTGTCAAAAATTAATGTAAAGTAACATTTGTTACAATAATCAGCTAACCACACAATTTATTATGCCTTCATCACTTTACTCTTGCACACAAAATCTGATTTTGGAACATTGGTTTTACTGATCGCATCAAAACCACCTTCCACTTCCGTGAAATTTCTGTAACCTCGGGCCTGTAATATGGATGCTGCCATCATACTGCGGTAACCGCCGGCGCAATGCAGATAAAAATGCTCATCAGGGTTTATATCTTTTATCCATTCATTGATAAATGCCAGGGGCCTGTTGTAAGCCTCTTCTATATGCTCTGCGGCATACTCGGTCTCCTTACGGACATCTATGATTTTATCCTTACATGGTTCTGCTTCAATGGCAAATTGTGCGGAAGTTATTCTATCTACAATATCTGCTTCTTTACCTGCTTCCAGCCAGGCTTCAAAGCCGCCTTTTAAATACCCGGGTATATTATCAAATCCCACACGGCTCAATCGTGTAACGGTTTCTTCTTCTTTGCCTTCATCAGTAACCAGTAGCAATGGTTGTTTTACATCTGCGATTAACGCGCCTACCCAGGGAGCGAAATCACCCTCCAGGCCAATGTTAATAGATTGGGGAATAAAACCTTTGTAAAATGTTGCGTTGGTCCTGGTATCTAAGATCAATGCGTCGGCGTTTTCCGCAGTTACTTCAAATTCGTCGGGCGTTAATGCACTCATGCCACTGGTCAATACGGTATCGAAACTTTCATAGCCACCTTTATTCATAGCCACATTTAATCCAAAATATGCCGGGGGAGGAAGTAATCCGTCTGTTACGGCTTTTATGAATGCTTCTTTGTCAGGTTGCTTTAAGGCGTAATTTGTTCTCTTTTGATTGCCCAGGGTATCCACTGTTTCCTTCATCATATTTTTACCACAGGCGCTACCGGCTCCGTGAGCGGGATAAACGATCACCTCATCGGCCAGGGGCATTATTTTATTCATTAAACTATCGTACAACAGGCCGGCTAAATCTTCCGTGGTCATGTGTGCCGCTTTCTGAGCCAGGTCCGGGCGGCCAACATCACCCAAAAACAACGTGTCGCCGGAAAAAATCGCATAATCTTTTCCACTTTCATCTTTTAAAAGATAAGTAGCACTTTCCATAGTGTGGCCGGGGGTGTGTAATACTTTGATCGTCAAATCACCAATTTTGAATTCCTCGCCATCTTTAGCCGAAATACATTTAAAGGTACAGGTCGCGTTTGGCCCGTAAATTATAGGAGCACCGGTTTTTTTAGCCAGGTCTACATGGCCACTTACAAAATCTGCGTGAAAATGAGTTTCAAAAATGTACTTTAGTTTCACACCGTCTTTCTGAAGCCTTTGGATATATGGTTGTGTTTCACGAAGCGGGTCAATAATGGCGGCTTCGCTATTGCTGGTGATGTAATATGCACCCTGCGCAAGGCATCCGGTATAAATTTGTTCTATATTCATAGTAAAGTTTTTGTTTTTTTATGAATGTAAATTTGCCATTTGTTTTCTTTTTGTTTGGTAACATTTGTTGCATTCAAAAAGTGGTTGTATTCGATGCTATTTGTATTGCCTGGTGCGGTGTCATCATTGCGCATGGATTGTTGGCTAGCCAGGCGGTTAAGATGCGCTATTTTCAATTTTATTAAAACCTGGGATTATCACCGGCCAAATAAACCTTTTTAAAATTATTTTATTTAACTATTTCCCTGTTAGTGGGAAGTAATTAGATGAACCATTAAAAATAATGAAAATCAGCGCTTTGTCTCCGATTCCTGGCACCACATACAATGTTTGTTCTTCCATCATTTATTTTCATAAAGGGCGTAAATATCAAGGGAATTAAGTTGAATGGCAGTAACATTTGTTACAATCAATGGCATGCTTTTTATTACATTCCACCCGCTGAAAAGAATATTTCCTTAACAAAAATGTAAACCCCCATTACTAATACAAACCAGCCAAAGCCTTTTTTCAGATGGTCTCCATGAATCCTTTTTGCTATAATTCCGCCTACAAATATTCCGGCAATGGCTATCAGGGAAATAGATAATAAAAATTTCCAGTTAATTGCAAAATGACCCAGGTCGCCGGTAAAGCCAATGAGGGAATTGAGTGCGATTATTAATAAGGATGTACCTACGGCCTGTTTCATCGGCATTTTAAGGATAATTACCAGTGCAGGGATTACCAAAAAGCCACCACCAGCGCCTAAAAACCCGGTTGACAAGCCAATTAAAATACCATACAATAACAGCTTGAAAGTATGATGATCATTTTGCATGGCGATTTTATTTGTTAGCAGCGGTTCATTTTTGCCCGTTATCATTGCTATTGAAGCCAACAGCATTAAAATAGCAAACAATACCATCGTTGCCATTGATTGCGTGATGCGAAAATGTTCTGTATTGAAAAGTACCGATGGAATTTCCGGCATAACAATTTTCCGTATAACAAATACGGTGGTAATAGAAGATAAGCCAAAAAGTAAAGCTGTTTTAATACGTACAAAACCTTTCCTGTAGTTATCCACAGCACCCACCATAGAAGTAGAGCCTACTATAAATAAAGAATAAGAAGTGGCCAAAATTGGATTTACTCCCATTAAATATACTAAAATAGGCACCGTCAAAATGGAACCACCACCGCCAATTAAACCCAATGAAACCCCTACCAGTGCAGCCAGAATAAAACCCGTTATTTCCATTATTATATAGTTTAAGACTGCAAGGTGTAAATAAGAATTGGGCCGTATGGTCACAAAAGTTACATTCAGCATTAAAACCCAGCGCCTTTTTTGTTTTTTTTAAAGCAAAGTAAATTTTTGGCTGGCAAAAGAATAAACTGACCACAACAAAGTAACTATAAGCGCGGCAAAGGATAATTTTATTAATACATAAATATTTTAAACTCCGACAACAAAATATTCATTTGGTAAGATGTCTTTGGCCCACTTGTATGAATGTCCAATGCATTTCGAAAATAAAATATAGTTTGTAAAAACTTAAAAATCACCACATCTTTTTGAGATATTTTCTGAGAACAATGCAAATACCGGAAAAAAATTAAGAAACGGCGAAGTCCTGGAAATAGCAGGAGTTATTTCTTTTTACCTAATCGTTTGTTACAGTTTGATAATGATAAATGTCATCAGAAAACGAATTAAAGTGAGCCAAATCATGAATTCCAATGGTTGCGCAAATCCCTACAGTGCATTTACAAAATAGGGGCTCAGGTTATTGAAGGGTAGCATTCTAATAATCTTCCTATCTTTAATTGGACTGAAGTACTTCGGATGCCGTTCATTCGTAAATGTTTTTACCGTTAATGAGCTTTAGGCGGTCTTAAAAGATTACACAATAAAAGAGAAGAAAATGCGCCAGCTAGCAGCAGTCATGTTTACCGATATTGTTGGATATACCGCATTGATGCAAGGGGATGAAAAAGTAGCAATAAAGGTAAGGGCACGTCACCGCGAAGTGTTTCAGCAACAACATAAGTTACACCAGGGAGAAATAATTCAATACTATGGTGATGGCACATTAAGTGTTTTTAAAAGCGCAATAGAAGCCGCAAAATGCGCAATTGAAATTCAAAGACTTTTGCGGGAAGGTGAACCTGTATCTGTAAGAATTGGCCTTCATATGGGCGATATTGTTTTTAACCAAACAGAGGTTTATGGAGATGGGGTAAATTTTGCTTCCCGTATTGAAAGCATGGGGGTGGCCGGCGCCATCCTTTTGTCCGGAAAATTAAATGAGGAGCTTAAAAATCACAAGGATATTTCTACTGCATCTTTAGGGTTTTTTCAACTGAAAAATATAGCTGGTCCCGTTGAAGTATTTGCGATAACAAATGAAGGAATGATCGTTCCGCAACCTTTAGATTTAAAGGGGAAACAAAAAGCAATCAATAAAACAATCGCGGTAATTCCCTTCGTAAATATGAGTGCAAGTAAAGAAAACGAATATTTTAGCGATGGCATTACCGAAGAAATTATCAATGCATTGGCCAAAATAAAAAACTTACAAGTAACGTCCAGGACTTCTTCCTTCTTTTTTAAAAACAAAAATGTCCCCATCAAACAAATCGGGCGCGAACTCAATGTGACAGCAATCCTGGAAGGCAGCGTCCGGCTTTCCGGTGATATGATTAGAATCACTGCGCAATTGATCCAGGCTGAGGAAGATTTTCATTTTTGGTCGGAGACCTGGGATAGAAAACTGGAGAATATTTTTGAAATTCAGGATGAGATAAGCCTTGCAATAGCACATAAATTAAGGGAGCACATAGGTCACTTTGAAATTCAGGAACATTTGGTGGCGAAACAAACCGATAACATTGATGCTTATGGATATTCGTTGAAAGCTAAATTCCATTTCAATAAGGTGAACCCGGAAGATGTGCGGACGGCCATTTCGCTTTACGAGAAAGCCATCGAGCTGGATCCAAATCATACAGAATCGTATCTCGGGCTTGCAGAATGTTATGGGTTTATGGCAACAACCGGGTTTATGCCTTTTGGAGAAGCGTGGGCAAAGTCGGCACAACTAACCCACCATGCGCATCTGCTGAATGATCAATTACCGGGCGTTTGCTACCAGATGGCCAACCTTTCCTGCTTTGCTACCGGTGATTATGCAGAATCATTAAAAAAAACATCCAGGGCTTTGGCGCTTAAACCAAATTATGTGGAAGCACACCAGTTTATCTCGTATTTGTACATCATTGCCGGCGAAAAGAAAAAAGCGCTTGAACATCTCGATACTGCGCTTAGCCTTGATCCACTCTCCCGGGAAACGCAATTTTACAGTGCGTTTTACGACTATATGCTGGAACATTATGAAAAGTCTCTTGAAAAACTGGACAGTTGTTTAGATCATAACCCTAAAAATATTGCGGCTCATATAGTTAAATGTCACTGCTTGTTAATGCTGGGTCGCTGCGATGAGGTCATTCATTATTTTGACACCATGCCATCCGGCGCCGTGTTGGCAGGAGATAAAGTGGGATTAACGGGCCTGGTGTATGCCTTAAAAAAAGATTCCACAAATACCACAAAGATCATCGCACAATTATCGAAAAATTCAGAGGGGCCGGATAGCTTCAATGCGGATTCGTACCTGTTTCTTTTATACGCTGTCACCGGAAAAAATGACCAGGCATTTGAATGGATCGGCCGGGCAATTAAAAACAAATATCCATTATTGCTGCTTCGTTTTGGTGATCCTTTAGTTAATTCAATAAAAGATGACCCGAGATATGTTGAATTTCAAAAAATTATCTTCGCTAAGGACCGGGCAGTAAGGCGCAAAGAAAAGAAAGCACTTAAATAAAACCGGCTATCACTAAAACCCGGCTCCAACCGTTGGCGTTAAGCTAAATGTACTGTCCTGAATATGGTTGACCAACAGACGAATGCACCGGGCGTATTTGTGTGTGGTGACAATACCACCCGCATGCGTACAGTTGCCAACTCACTTTCAGTGGGAATGGAGGATCCGATAGCCTGTTAATTTTTATGTGCCTGCCGTTATTTAATAATCTTCTTTGTAAAAATTTGATTACCACTCACCAGTTTTAAAATATAAATTCCTGAGGGAGCACCGGACAAATTTAAAGGGACGCTGTAAGTTCCTTCAGACACGATTCCCTTATTGATTGTTTTTACAAGCTTGCCACCGATGGTATAGATTTGGAATGCAATGCCCGATGTTTTAGGGAGCTGCAATTGAATCCAGCTATTGTTGCCAATGGGATTACCAATTATTGACCAATCAAAGTGTTTAAAATCAAGCATGATGGTGGAAGAATAGGTAAAATTGCCATCGATATCCACCTGCCTTAAACGATAATAATTTGATCCGCTTAATACCTTTTTATCTGCAAAGTGATAATTGTTCACAAGAGATGAAGTTCCAATTCCTGCCACGAAACCAATACCGGCAAAGGCCACGCCATCCGTACTTTTTTCAACTTCGAAGCCTTTGTTATTAACTTCTGTTGCGGTGCTCCAGCTTAGCTGAGCCGTGTTATCAATTAATGTTCCATCAAAGTTCAGGAAGGTGACGGGTAAATTACCATGTGTAACTGAATTAGAAAGTGAATAGTCACTAAATAATGCAGGGTTATTATTATTGTTAACTTTTATATAATACGTTCCTGCAGCAAGCGTTGGAAAATATAAGCTGTCTGTGGCAGTACCTCCAGCATTTCCATCAAATACTTCAACAGATCCCAGTTGGGTTACACCGTCGCTACCATAAAAAGCTAACCTCATATCTAAAATATTGTTACTATAGATACTGCCCCTCGATGAATTTAAATAAACGTATAGAGGGCCGGACGTTATGGTTGTTAATTTATACCAGTCTGAGGTGTCTCTTTTATTGTTGTAATAATATCCCGAATGTCCTTTGGTATTGCTGTTGAAAGGAAAAACAGTCGCAGTAGCCGCAGTACCGTTTGGCTCCGCATCATTAGGAATCGGCGGTATAAAAAGGCTATCTGAAATTGTATAATCTTCAAAATCCGCAGTAACCCGGGATTTCACTTTTATATAATAAGTGCCAGGTGCAAGACCGTCAACAGTAATAAATTTTGTTGTGGGATTTCCGGCATCATATACCTGAACAGTTCCCAATGCAGTGGTGCCATCATTATCATAAAGGGTTATATCAGCTTCAAGAATATTATTGCTATAAACACTGCCTCTTGCAGTAGTAAGATATATACGTAACAGGCCATCGGTAGTAGTGGTTGTTTTAAACCAGTCTGTGGTATCACGCCGGTTGTTGTAGTAATAACCAAGATGTCCTGTTTTGCTGCCTCCCAGGGGTAAATCAATTGCATTGGCCGCAGTACCATTTGGCTCGGCATCATTTGCAAGAGGTGGTGTAAAGAGGCTGTCTGAAATTGTATAATTTTCAAAATCCGCAGTAACCCGGGATTTCACTTTTATATAATAAGTGCCAGGTGCA
>JBDTVX010000015.1:0-26837 GCA_040007015.1 Ferruginibacter sp.
GTGGAAACACAGGAAATGCTTGATTTCTGTGCCGAACACAATATTGTTGCCGATGTGGAGGTGATCAGCATGCAATATATCAATGAGGCTTATGACCGTATGGTGAAAAATGATGTAAAATATCGGTTTGTGATTGATATGGCCGGTTTAAAATAAGGAGGGTTTGTACTTATGTAATGTTTTACATGCCGGATAATTAGGAATGATAAGATCCTCCTTCGTTGAAGTGCTTTTGTTTGGCATTTGTATGTCCTGTAATCATTGTGGTGAAGCCGGTTTGAAAGATTGATTTTCCAGCTTTCATAACGTCAAATACATTCTGGCAGTAGTTTTAGCCGTCATTTAGTTAGAATAAGCGTATTGTCTTTATTGTTTAATTTCCAATTGCTGAATTTATTGAGAAGCCCTTTGCCAACAATAATTCTTTTACCTTTATCGGTCACCGAAACAACAATATTATTGATCGTAAATTTTCCAATCCGGATATTATCAATTTTGTATTTGCGGCAAGTATCAACCATACCGTTGGCCATTTCATATTCTCCAATTCCCAGGTAGTCTGTTTCCTTTATGATATTTTCATTTTTCAATGTGGCCTCCATATCATTGTTTATTAGTAAATCTGAAGCTCCGGTATCGAATAACCAAAATTGCGTCATACTACCAATTCTTACTTTCACAAAGGTCATTCCGTCCAGGGTTAGAATATTCAATGTATCACTAAGGGGCCCCAGGATATCTTTCTCTGAATTTTGATTCCAGTTTCTTGTTTCTAAACTTCCTTTGGTTGAGAACGGGTCGCCACATTTGTACATTACTTCATAAAATAATATGGAATTCGGATTACTAAGGTTTTGGATTTCTGCGTCGCTTATTTTTTTTGATTTTATTAATGCAAGTTCGCAGGTGCAAAAATCAATCACGCGATTAGTGTCCAGTTTTTTTTCAGTGCTTTTTTGAATATTTTTTACACAGTCTGCAGTAAATTCATCGCTAAAGCTTTCGGCCTGTATCAAAAGTGTTTTGCCGGTATTTGTATAACATTCCTGAATCTCCTTTTCAAAGATCGTGTCTTCTTTTAATAACCCCGGGATATTAATAGTACCACCTCTTGAATTTTTTCTATGCTGTTTGTTTGTGAAGTGCCCGTCAATTTTATCAACCTGGCATTCGCAAACCATGGAAGCGGTTTTATCCGTCCTGTCTTTGTGCAATGATCTCAGGCAATTTGAAATCATTTGCCTTCGGTTCAAAATTGAGCGTCCCTCTTTAGTATGTATGTATTCATCCTGTGCGAATAAGTGCACGGAATTTATAAGAAAAAGATATAAAAGAATAATAATAGATTTAATCATAAAACAGATATAAACTTTTAAAAATTACTGCTATTGGTTTGTCAGCAAACTGCAGTTGATGACTTCAATTTGCGTCCATAATTTGGCACAAGGTGAACAGGCGCCTAATCGGTCAAAAAGTTACGTAAAGATTTTATATAAAGTGCAGGTTGTTCTACTGAAATATAATGCCCTGCATTTGGAATAATTTCCAACTGATGATTTTTAAATAGTTCCAGGTATTCATTTGTAAACCCCCATTTTTGATTATCGTATTGCCCCTTTAATACTAACACAGGAATATTTAAATGATTTAGTTTGGGTCTTGGATCCTGCACTTTTAACAGACTTTCAAAAGTGATAACCCGTGCGTAAAATCCACCACCCGAAGACATTTTTAATATTTTTGAAGTATCAAACAGGGTTGACTTATCAACTTCATAGTTAAGATAGGTTTCAAAATCATCTGCCTCTTTATCCGGTGCTAATTTTATTCCAAACCTGGCGGCAAAAAAAGCCATGGCCCTGGTTCTTAAATTACCGGCCTTATTATTTCCCCCGGCATTTGTAAAAACCGGTGACTTTAAATGAAAACTATCCGGTGCTTTGACGCTTTCTAATTCTTTCCTGTAAGGATAGATGGGGCCGGGGGAAGTAAATATTATTTTTTCAATTTCATTTGGATTTTGGGCGGTAAATAGAACAGCTAATACAGCACCCCAGGATTGCCCGATTAAAATTACTTTTCCTTTTCCTGTTTTTTTTATTATTTCCTGTAAGTCATCCAGGTGCCTGGCGACAGTGTAACCGGCAATATTTTTTAACTTGCCGGATTGCCCGCTCCCAATTTGATCATATAGGAAAACATCATAGCCATCATCTGTTAAATTTGATAGCAATTCAATAGTGGCATCAGTCACCTTGCCACCCGGTCCGCCATGTAAATAAATTACCGGAAAAGGTTTTTTATTCCCTTTCCCGGTTAAAATCGTATAGCCTATCCTGGAGCCTGTTTGCAGGTCCATAAACTTTGTGCCTGCTCTTTTTTGTAATTGGGGAACACTATAATTTTTTGGTACAAATATTTTTAACAAAAAAAATGATAAAAGCAGCAGCAGGACATACTTCAAAAAAGCCAATATTCTTTTTTTCATTTATTTGTCTTTTCTCATTTGAGGATCTGTCATGATTGTCCGCCAATGTTGTGTAAGGATGAGCATGCCGGCAAGTTGCTTTATTCCGCGTCAATAAAAGCTCAGCATGGTATACTGTACAAGAGCCCGGCCGTGGCGGTGACGATGTTCCACATAGCTTCTCTGCCCGGACAAACGAAATTACAGGGTCTGCAACAACAGCTCATTAAAATTTTGCAGGGATGATAATTTCAGGTCTGCCGCGTTAAATTTGATATGCTGGCTTTCGTAGGGAGCAGGCACCACGATGCATTTCATCCGGGCCGCTTTTACAGCGATCATCCCGTTAAAGGAATCTTCAAAACAAATACATTCCAGCGGGCTGCTGTTTAATTGCTCCGCACAATTTAAATATACCTGCGGATGTGGCTTGCCGTAGGGTAGTTCAGAAGCGGACTCAATTGCATTCAGGTATTTCCGGATGCCCAGTTTATCGACTACCACATCAATTAACGTGGTGGGTGAAGAAGTCGCCAAACCGATCTTAAAATTACGGGAGATAAAAAAATTAAAGATATGCCCCACGCCCTGCATCGCCTTTCCTTTGGCGGCCACTTTATCAATTACCAGCCGCTTTATCGCAGCTTCCGCATCGGGCACATGCTCCTGTAAAACCTGGTACCGATCAAACCACCATTCAATAAATTCTTTGGTGCGCATACCCGTAGTAGTTGTATGCTGGGCGGTAGTTAAACGAAACCCATGACGCTGAAAAGTTTCATCAGCTGCTTCATTCCATAGTGGCTCCGAATCTATTAACAGGCCATCCATATCAAAAATTACCGTATTAAGTTTCATAGGTAGTAAAGATATTAACTTAATGGATTGTTTTTATCGAAGGTTTGCCAACCTTTCATAGCTGTTATTATTTACCGGGCTTCGGCAGGGTTGGCAACCGTTAAAACCGGGTTAGCAGGCTAGGTCCTTTTGGTAAAATAAATATAGGATGTAAAAATTGATTATTGCGTATATTGCACAGGGATTGCTGCTAAAAATAATCGGATGTCAACTTTTTTTACAAAACTGAAAGAGACGAGGTTGGTTAAAGGATTTGTATACGCTATTGTTGGAGCATTCTCTTACCCAGGGCTCAACCTGGTAAACAATCTCCGGATACACGGAATGGAGAACCTGCACAAGCTCCCTAAACAAAATGTATTATTTGTAAGCAATCACCAGACTTATTTTGCGGATGTGATTACCTTCCTGCATATTTTTTGTGCGGTAAGCTGGCGAAAAAAACATAAACTTGGAATTCCTTTTTACCTGTTATGGCCATTCACAAGGGTGAAATATGTAGCGGCGGAAGAAACCATGAAAAGTAACTGGATCAGTAAATTATTCACCCTCGCAGGCGCTATCACGGTGAAGCGCACCTGGCGCGCAGAAGGCAAGGAGGTAAGAAGAAATTTAGATCCGAGCGATACACGAAAAATAGAAAGGGCACTGCAAAATAACTGGGTCATTACTTTTCCGCAGGGCACCACCAAACCCTTTGCCCCCGGACGAAAAGGAACCGCTTTTATTATCAAACACTACCGCCCGGTAGTGGTACCCGTAGTTATCAGCGGATACTGGAGGGCGTTCAATAAAAAGGGATTGAAATTCAAAAAGAAGGGTTCTGATCTCTCCGTTACATTTAAGGATCCCCTGGTGATTGATTACGATGATACCTGTGAAAATATTTTAGAACAGGTAATGGACGCTATTGAACAAAGCAAAAAATTTATGTTGAAGAGCAGGCATCACCTCATGACAATGATGGATAAATAAGCTATGGAATCATTACAAAAAAAATGGTATTACTGCTGCTGTTTAGCGCTGCTTTTTTTCTCCTTAACTGCTCACACGCAAATAAGTATTTCCGGCAGGGTTGTTGATCAAAATGGCGATATCGCCCTGGCAGGAGCGAGTGTGTATTTTAACAATACTACTATCGGCGCGTATACGAACCCTCACGGCGATTTTCATTTTGAGATCAATGACCTGTTAAATACAGAAATGGTTATTTCTTTCGCCGGTTACGAGGTATTGATGTATAAGCTAAATGTTGAGCAGGTAAAAGGAAAAAGAATCGTTTTTAAATTACAGCCGAAAGCGGAACAGCAAATAAATAAAATGGTTCTTACGGATGTAGTCAGAAAAAGATTCCTGGAAATTTTTCAACAAAGCTTTTTAGGCATTACAAAAGAAGCAAAAAAATCTTCGATCAGTAATGAGGGTAGTATTTACTTTGCCCGGGGAAATAATAGCACCAGCTTCCTTGCTTATGCAGATACCCCCCTGGTGATCATCAATAACATGCTGGGCTACAAAATCAGTTTTAACCTCTTAGAGTTTTGGTATGATGATGCAACCGGGCAAAGCTATACATCAGGTTATACCCGGTACGAAGAATTTGGTGACGATAAAAAATGGATAAAGAACCGGCAAAATTGTTACTATGGCAGCAGCCTGCATTTTTACCGGTCTTTAATTACCAACCAATTGTATGAGCAGGGCTTTGGTACCTTTTTAATACAGGAGGTTACAGATTCTATCCATAAAAGCGTGCTTACCGCTGAGCAGGCAAGAGCTGCTGCTGAAATTGTAACCACTGTACCCGTAACCGCACAACAGATTTTATTTATCGATAGTACCAATAATTTTTCCATCCGGGTCAACGGTCGTTTACTGGTACAATACTTTAAGGACCCATCTTCCAAACGATATTTAAAACGGAATATTTCTACAGAGGACGGCCCCGGGAGAGGCACTGAATCTTATATACTTTTTAAAGCTGCTTCCATTGGGCTCAACAATGCAGGTGTGCTAAGTGATGCTTCCCAGGTAGACTATGTGGGTTACTGGACTTACGAAAAGGCGGCCAATTCACTTCCTTATGATTACAAGCCGGAATGACGATCACTTAAAAAAACATGGCCTTTAATTCATCCGCATCCGTTGCCTTCATTTTGCCACCCAATACCAATCTCAATTGTCTTCTTCTTAAAGCGCCCTCATACAATTCTTTTTCCTCATCCGTTTCGGCGATTAGCCGGTTAACGGGTCTTGGATTGCTGTTGGGGTCAAGCGATACAAAAGTAAAATAAGCTTCGTTGCTTTTATATTTGTGCTGATGTATGGCGTCTTCTCCCCACACTTTGATATGTACTTCCATGCTGGTGTGGAATGCCCTGGTAACCTTGGCTTCTATATGCACTACATTGCCCAGCTTGATCGGGGTTTTAAATGAAATATTATCAACCGACGCGGTTACCACAGGTGAGCCGCAATGTTTCATCGCGGCTAATGCGGAGGCAATATCCATCCAATACATTAAGCGGCCTCCCATCAGGTTACCAAAAGTATTGGTATCATTGGGCAATACCAGCTCCGTCATATTTACCAATGAGTCACTTGCCTTCTTATCCATGTATAAAATTTCAGTAAAGATAGCGAGGAATCACATCAGACCTCTTAATCGGACATCAGACATTCCTCGTTATCTTTGCCGAAATTTTCAATTTTTATGAATACAAACCCTTCTATTTCCTTCGGCAATACTGAATATGCCTTTGCTTATAAAAAAGATGCGGATCTTAAAAGGGCGCATTTTCTTTTTTCCATGATGGGAACGCAATGGCTGGTTAACCTGGGCCTAAAACTAACACCGCTTGCAATCAAATGGAACATTCCATTTACAAAATCAATTATCCGGAAAACTATTTTTAAGCAATTTGTAGGCGGTGAAACATTGGAAGAAACATCTGCTGTTGCAAAAAAACTGGGTGAGTATAATGTTCAGGTAATTTTAGATTACGGAGTAGAAGGCGGTGATAACGGGGAACACGGCTTTGACCATTCCACAGCAGAATTCATCCGGGTGATCAACTATGCTGCAACCCAATCCAATATTCCTTTTATGAGTATTAAGGTAACCGGTTTTTCGCGGTTTGCATTATTGGAAAAAATTGATAGTTTGATGAATAGCAGCGAAGGCACTTTAATGAAAAGATACCTGGACGCACTCCGCCTTTTACCCGAAAATGAAAAGGAAGAATGGCATCGGGTGAGGGCGCGCATGCTCAGGATCTGCGACATTGCCAAAGAAAAAAAAGTGGGAGTACTGGTAGATGCAGAAGAAACCTGGATACAGGATCCCGTAGATGCATTGACGATTCTGATGATGGATACGTATAATAAAGGCAGGGTGGTAGTGTACAATACCCTGCAATTATACAGGACAGATCGCCTGAAATTTTTGAAAGATTCCTACGAAGCTGCTGCAGAAAGGAATTTTATTTTAGGTGCAAAACTGGTACGCGGCGCCTATATGGAAAATGAAAGAAAAAGGGCCGCTGAAATGAATTATGCTTCACCCATACAGCCTGATAAAGAAAGCTGCGACAATGACTACAACGCGGCGGTTGAATTTTCCATCACACACCTGGATAAGATTGCGCTCATTGTAGCCTCTCATAATGAAGAAAGTAATTCATACACTACACAATTACTGCACGAAAAAGAATTACCATACCATCATCCGCATGTACACTTCTCGCAGTTGTATGGCATGAGTGATAATATAACCTTTAACCTTGCCAGGGCAGGGTGTTCTGTAAGCAAGTACCTGCCATTTGGCCCCATTAAATATGTGATACCCTACCTGATGAGAAGGGCGCAGGAAAATAGTTCTATGAGCGGGCAAACGGGTAAGGAATTAGATCTTATTAAAAAGGAAGTGAAAAGAAGGGGGCATTAAATATCGCACGCAAAAGTGCAAACACGCCGGGAAAAATACAATGCTTATATAAAAATAAAAGAGCATTTAAATTTTGTCATCTGTTGTGTGGACAGTTGCGCCATAAGCTTTCTCAGCTCCTTTGCGTCTTTGCGCGAAAAAATACCTTGTTATTTATCTATAAATCATACATATCTTTTGCAACTCTAAAAGTATTACAATGTGCATCCGTTATAATTTTTATATCTGCACTATAACCACCACCCATCGAAACAGCGCATGGAATGCCATGTTGTTTTAAAATTGTAAAAACCATTTCATCCCTTTGCCTGCATCCCTCAACAGATACGTTTAATTTTCCATATTTATCAGTAGCTAAAATATCCACGCCGGATAAAAAGAAAGCGAAAGAGGGTTTTACTTCATTGATTAGTTTGGGTAAAATTTCTTTTAAAAGGGATAGATAAATTGTATCATCTGTTCCATTTTTTAAAGGGATATCCAAATCGCTTTTTTCTTTATGAAAAGGATAATTGTGTTCACCATGCATACTGAAAGTAAAAACCCTGGGTTCGTTTTCAAAAATTTTAGCTGTGCCGTTTCCCTGGTGCACATCAAGGTCGATGATCAGTATTTTTTTGGAGAGGTTTTTCATCAACAGGTAATTTGCTGCAACCGCCATATCGTTCAACATACAAAACCCCTCACCCCTGCCGGCATAAGCATGATGCGTACCTCCGGCTACATTCAATGCCACGCCGGATTTCAGGGCAAACCCACAGCAGTCGATGGTACCTTGCGCAATTATTAATTCCCGCTGCGTTAACTGCGGTGACTGGGGAAAGCCGATATGCCGCTGCTCCTTCGCTGACAGTGTTTGATTTTTTAGTTTATCAAAGTAATCCCGTTCATGAGTCAATAATATAATTTCGTCTGTGCATTCCCGTGAGGCAAATATATTTTCGCCGGTAATGGTGCCTTCATATAATAATTGTTCGGGTATCAGTTCATACTTCAGCATAGGAAAGCGGTGTCCTTCCGGTAATGGATGCGCGTAGATCGGGGCGTAAGCGATTTTGAGTGTTTTATTCATGGCTTAAACCTTCAGTAGGCCTCCCAACTCTCCCTTTAAATGATCGGGCGGCAACAGGGCATAAACAGATTCTCCGCGTTTTGGTTTAATCGGGTGAGTGCCGGTAAACCTGCTAAATGCTGGTAATACGGCGTACTGCGCTCCAAAATAAAAACAGGGAAAATGCAAAGACTGGTTTGCTATTCCCCTGATACTTATTCCGGGGTGAATATGACCGCTAAAAATATACCCGCCGACCGGCAGCGTACAATCTGTAAAATCATGAACAAATACAAAATCACCGACAGTCAGTTCACAGTTGTGGATAGTAATGCCCGCGGCCTGGTACCAGCTTGCCTTTAAAATATCATGGTTCCCCTTCACCAGGTGAATAGCAAGCCTGGGAAAATCATTCCGCCATTTCAAAAAAAAATGATGTTCCTGGTTATCGTGACTGTGAAACATATCGCCGATCACAATTAACTGTTCAGGTTTATATAATTGTATTTGCGTTACAAGGCGTTGCATATCCTCTTTAAAGATAGCCTGTGGCACGGCGATACCGGATTTTCTAAAGTGGCCCGTTTTGCCGAGGTGAAGGTCGGAAAGGATCAGTGTTTTTTGTTCCTGCCAGAAAATGCAGCGGTCCGAGGATAGTAAAAAGGTATTTCCTGATAAAATATGTGGAATAATTTGTTGCATTATCCGCGAAGTTAAAATGGATATGCTATAAATTAATGATTGTTTGGTTTTGAAATGAAATATATATTCTTAACTTAGTTGAAAATATTTACTATGACAGATACAAATGCTTCTTCCCAGACGGTTCTGTTGAACGAGGACGGTAAGCCCAAATTACCTTCCGGGCTCAATGTACTTACCATTTTAACTTTTATTGGCTGCGGAATAGGATTGCTGTTTTCTTTGCTCACACCGGTGATTAATAAGTTTTTTCTAAGCATGATGGACAAAGCGAAATCTTCCGGTGCGGAGCTTACTACAAAGCAGCTGGAGGATATGGAAAAGGGCAAAGCGGTCATGGAATTAACCCAGGCGAATATGGTTCCATTGATGATAATCGGCCTTGCAGGGATCGCTCTGTGCCTTGTGGGAGCCATCTGGATGAGGAAACGCAAAAAAGATGGTTTTTGGATCTATTCCGGTGGCGAGTTATTGCCGGTTATCGGAAATTTTATTGTATTAGGTACCGCGCAATTTACCGGGGCAGTTAGTATTATATTTGCTGTTTGCATACCCCTGCTATTTGTTATACTTTATGCCAACCAGCGGAAACACCTTATTAATTAATGTCTGCGCTGATTTTATGATGTCTGATTTGTTTTAACGCTGATGTTTTACATTTTTGTCATATAAATTTAGGTGCAAGAAGTGGTGGGCAATTTCTCATTGCCTGTTCCAGCGGAAGTAAATCAGATATCAAAAAAATCAGCGCCGGCATTGTATTTTATTTATCCAATTGAGCCTGCATCTTTTTAACACGGTCTTCAAATCCTTCTGACGAAAGGTTATTACGGCTGAGCCCGTCTACTATTATCGGGAAGCAAAACGGCGTTAATTTTTTTGGAAAATTAATAATGATCCTACTTTCCGCGATCCGCTGCAATGCATTTCTTAAGCGCTGTTCTTCCATTTGCTGATCCATCACCTCCCGGTAGGCTTGTCTTAGCAATACATTATTGGGATCGTATTCGCTGAATACATTAAATAATAAACCGGCACTGCTTTGAATATGCCTGGTTTTCACCTGTTCGCCCGGCATTCCCTGGAAAATGAGCCCCCCGATCACCGCAATATCCCTGAATTTGCGTCGGGCCATTTCCGACGAGTTTACACTTTTCAGGATATCGGCGAGCAGGTTATCGGATGAAAAAAGTTCGTATGCATTCGTGTCATCTAACGGTATCGGTTGATCGCTGAGCAACTCAAAGCCATAATCATTGATCGCGATGGAAAAGGTAATGGGTGTGATCCGGCTGATCCGGTAGGCAAGTATTGCCGCCATCGCTTCATTCACAAGTCGTCCTTCAAAGGGATATACAAATACATGGAAACCTTCTTTAGTCTCCAGGTGTTCTATTAATAATTCATGTTCATTCGGAATGCAGGAAAGCTCCTGCTGTAATTGTAGCAGGGGTTTTAGAGCGGTGATCTCTGCTGGGATAGCGATGAGGGCGCCCGCGGGGGGTGCCCCTACGGCGGGCGCCAATACCTCCCTTAATTTTTGCCCCAGGTTAGCTGAAAGCGACATTCTGCCCCCCATCCAACTTGGAACAATAGATTTCTTACTATTTGATTTTCTTACAATCACGGTCATCTCTTTGATCATTACAAATTCCAGGTTTCTTCCTGCCAGGGTAAACACATCACCCGGCAGCAAACGGGATATAAAATATTCTTCTATCACCCCGATATAGCCTCCGCTCAAAAATTTTACTTTCAGCATGGCATCGCTTACGATGGTGCCGATATGCACCCGGTGACGCATGGCTATCCGGCGGTTCTCTATGCGGTACACACCATTAATGATCTCAATTTTTTTATATTCATCGTATTGTTGCAGCGCCTTACCACCCTGTGTAAGAAAGAACAACACTTCCTGCCACTCTTCTTCTGTGATATGGCCAAAGCAGTAAGTTGATCGTATTTCTTTAAAGATGTCGCCGGGCCTAAAGCCATCGGAAATAGCGATGGTGCAGAGCCATTGTAATAATACATCAAAACACAAAAGCATCGGTTCCTTACTTTCAATATAGTTTTCTTCGATCCCTTTTTTTAAGGCGGCGGCTTCAACCAGTTCAAGCGAATGGGTGGGTAAAAAATAAATCTTACTGACCGCATCGGGCTGGTGCCCGCTTCTTCCCGCTCTTTGTAAAAATCTCGCTACGCCTTTTGGCGAACCAACCTGTATAACGGTATCCACCGGCCGGAAATCCACACCAAGGTCAAGACTGGCGGTGCACACCACGGCCCTTAATTTACCGGTGTGTAAATTATCCTCCACCCACAAACGCATATCCTGTTCAATACTGCCATGATGCAGGGCGATCAGACCCGCCAGGTCAGGCGCTTCCGTAAGCAGGGCCTGGTACCATCTTTCACTCATGCCCCTTGTATTAATAAAAATCAGCGTGGTTTTATTTGCGTAAATAATAGGGACCACTTTTTGCACCAGTTTAATTCCTAAGTGCCCGGCCCAGGGATATTTTTCTATTTCATCCGGGATGATGGATTCGATCCAAATATTCTTTTTGATATCGGCCCTTACAATCAGGCCTTCAACTCCCATCGGGGCAAGCAATACTTCCTTTGCCTGTTCCAGGTTTCCAATGGTAGCTGAAATGCCCCAGGTGGAAAGTTTTCTGTTTCCTGTTTCCTGTTTTGGGTGAGGGTTTTTTAGTTTTAATGCATGCGCATCAAATTCTGGTTCTTTAATTCTTGATCCGGGGAGCGCCTCCGCAGCCACTGTAGTTATGTCCCCTTCCTTTCGGCAACCGACAATTCTTGATATTGCCAGTTCCACCTGTACGCCTCTTTTACCGCCCATTAATTCGTGCCATTCATCTACCGCGATTATTTTCAGGGTTTGAAAAACTTCGGAATAATTTTTTTGTGCCAGCAATAAATGTAAACTCTCCGGTGTGATGATCAGCACTTCGGGCATTTGTCTTTTTTGTTTTTGACGGTCGCTGATAGTAGTATCGCCATTGCGGATTCCTACTTTCCAGCTCATGCCTAATTCGGCGATCACTTGTTCCATTGCACGGCCTATATCTTTTGCCAAGGCCCTTAGCGGTGTGATCCATATCAATTGTAAACCGTTCTTATTTTTTGTTTGATAATTTTTGGGATGATGATTGATAAAATCGATCATCGCTCCCAGGAAAACCGAAAACGTTTTACCGCAGCCGGTGGGCGCATTTACAAGGCCACTTTCACCATCGATGATATGTTGCCAGGATTGCTCCTGGAATAGAAATGGATGGAGCCCTTTTGCAGACAGCCATTGATGAATGATTTTATATCCTGTTGTTGACTGAAGGTTCAAGTGGCGTTTTTTTTAGCTGGTAGTCTTCTCGTTTTCTGTTAGTTGAGTTGGCGTTCACCCAAAAAATTTTTTAAAAGCAAAAGAAAAATGCGACAAGTCCTCAAAGCCAACTTCGATGTATGGCAAAAGAAGTGTAATCGATTTTTATGGGAAAAAATTTAAAGGAGATTTGTCGCCAACGAGCCAGATGTGTCCAAACGGGTCTATAAATCCACCTTGTCTATGGATTCCCCAGGGTGTTTCGTGATTTTTTATTTTATCAAAACTGCCATGTGCGCCTGCCTGTACGGCATGGGCAATAAATTTATCAGGATCATCGCAAAATACCTCCACTCTTGCTGTTGTGATGCCAAGCTTTGCCGGACTTTCCCATCCATTCCCGGCTGGTTCACCCAGGAAGAAGACAGCACCGGCAATATTTAAACCGGCAACGGATCCGAAGTTCCACATTTCGATAGCCCCGAGAGCCTTCTTATACCAAACAACAGCTGCAGGCGTATCGGCTACGGCTAACATAACCGATATCACCGGTTGTGTGGTTCCGGTTTGACCATCGTTTTCTTTTTTCATCAGTTTGTCTTTGTTATCTGTTGTTCTGTGCGCATAACGTTTTGCATTGCCACGCAGTAAAAATAAAGCAATTACCTCAATACAACCAATAGCATCATTGACGCAATAATAAACTAAACTAGCCAAAGCTTCGCCTGGATATTAGCCTGTTATTAAAACCCCGCAGAGATTCCAGGATAATATCCAGGCCCACCTGGTAGCAGTTGCTTTCTAATCAAAGATTTGGTTCGTAATGTAAAAACATCACACCGGAATCATACTTTTTAAAATTAACCAGCTTAAAATTTGTATAGTAGTCTGAGGCCGTGAAAAGAGGCCTCCCCCCTCCTGTAATAGTTGGGCATATCTGAAGATGATATTCATCAATTAGATTTTTTTCCATGAGGGATTGGGCCAGCGATATACTTCCCCACAGGACCATATTTTTCCCTTCTTTTTCTTTTAATTTTTTTATCTCTTCTGTCGCATCACCCTGAACCACCTGTGCCCCGGGCCATTTACCCCACGGGGCTTCTGTCAATGTATTTGAGAATATAATTTTATCAGTACTATTCAGCCGATCAGCAATAATTTCAGTATCCGTTGTAGCGCCAGGCCAAAAGTCTGCAAAGAGGTTATATGTTACGCGGCCCAATAAAATGGTATCAATATTATCCATGAATTTCACCTGGTCATAATCGGAATATTTATTTGTTTCCCTGGAAGGAAAGAAGTCTAATTGCCCGTTTTTAGCTACGGCATAACCGTCAAGAGATATCCATTCTTGAAGTATTAATTTTCTCATATTATTTCAATTTAATATTGCGTTCAAATATGGATTCCGCCAACTTTGGCAATGCATTGTGTTGGTGGTAGTCATTTTTCTTTACGCATCATTTTTATCATCCTGCAATAGTATTTGTTTTATTAATACAATTTGTCCCAAATGGTAATGAGTATGCTCAATAATTCCGTGAATATTCGTGTAGTAATTTCCATATTTTTCACCGGATAAGTTTTCCCGGAGCATACTCTCTGGTACCTGCTCAATCACGCAGGCAAAGTTTTCGGCATCGGTCATATTTTGTCTAACAATTTTTCCCAGTCTTCCCGGGGGTGGATGGGTGGATGGTCAAAACTATATTTATCGCTGGCATCAAGTGGTTCTCCCTGTAATACCTTCAAGACTACACATACATAATAATTGATATGGTAAACGAGGGTCGCAATGGTATTCAAAGATTAACCTGTGTTGTAGCCTGTTGCCAGATTACGTCCGCCAAATTATCTTTAAGGTTTGACCAGGTCCAGTTTATTCCAAAATGAATTTCTCTTAATTGCTTTGCTATTTGTCCTGTTAAATTCATGTTCGTAAATTTTTGTCTCATACTTGCCACCGGGTTGATATTGCCGCACCATAAAAATAAAGCAATTATGTCAACACAATCCAGGCAGTATGACCGCTCCAATCATTAACCGAACTATGCTAAAGTTTGGTAGTTTGTTTTTACTATCTGGCAGAGACCACACAGGTTTTTAAAACCTGTGTGGTCTCTGCCAGAATGCTTCAATTACAACCTTTAAAAATATATACAATGTATATGGTAAAAGGGAGCCCCGCCACGGTGGGAACGATGATCCAATGAAAAGCAAATGCCCGAAAAAAAATAATCTTCAAGATGAATGCATTGAAATAAAGACATTCCTGTTGTCAATAGAATTTCGAAATCGCTTTTACCATTCGAAACCACTGGGTTCCCCCTTGGGTTATTCGTTACTAAAATACCTTATAAAGTCTTTAAATATTCAATCAATTCCTTCCGCTCCTTATCCGATAATTTATCTCCAAAATAATGGCCGTAATTTCCATAGCCTTTCAATTTTGTGTTGTACACTTCGCTGTCGCCTGGTCTATCTTTTGTTTCAAAATTCCAACCGGGTATGTCATAATTATAACTTGGATTTGAAAAGCTGCGTTGCCAGTAGGTTGGGCGTATTTTACTGTTTAACATCGCTTCCAGGTTAGGTACAGAGCCATTGTGCATATACGGAGCCGTTATCCAAATGCCATCCAGTGGCGGGGCAATGTACCCGCGGTAGGGCACCAGTTTTGCCGGATGGTCGCCTGTGGTAAACCAGCTTTTGTTCCACCATTCAATAAAGCCGGCATTGGAATAATTGGCATTGTACAGCATTGAATCTGTTTTAATAATATTGGCCGGTATCAACAGGTTGGGATAGTTGGCATCATCTCCATAAGTGCCATGGCATTTTTTACAGGTAGCCATAAAAATAGTTTTTCCTTCGGCCGCCATGGAAGAATTAATGGCTTTTGGATATTTTGGCGGTTGTATGGAATTGATAAATGCCAGTACATCATTGAAATGGCTGTCCACTTCTTTTGCCTCGCTGGTATCCGTTACCGTTAGCAGGTTGGATGCCATCAGGAATCTGCCAAAATCACCACGGCCCAATCCGTTATAGAACATGGCATTCTTTTTTTTGAGCATCCACCAGGCCGGCACATCGGTGGGGACAATATAATCCGGCCCAGGCAAAAGGCTTTGATCGATCCATTTAAATGTTTGGGGATCCCTGTGGGAAACCAGCAGGTAAGCTAAACCATCGGCAAGGTTTACACCCTTTGTACTGGTGACCAGGTCGGGGGCAACGGCTTTGATGGCGGTAATAAAATTTTTTGCGGCTTCATATTTTTTAGCATTATCCCCGGAAAGATTTTTTAAAAATTTTTCCGCGAATAATGCGGTAGCGCCCCTTTTTATGGTAAAGTCGCTTAGGGAATTGCCCAGCCCGATAATTAATTTTCCATCAAAGACCTGGGCATGGCATTGCAGGCAATTTGGCGCAACCACCTGTTCGCCATTGGGCGCTTTTACTACGGTGAAATCGTGGGATACATTTTTATTATCACCTGTACGTTGCAAAAAATTATTGGTGTCTTTTGGCGCTGCAATTATATATAAAGACAAGGGGATGCCGCTTTTTAAATAATCACCGGTAACTAAATAATTAAAACCAGTTGCGGCATTGCCCGGTCTTTGTTTACTGGGTTCAATATGTTCGGGTTCTTCACCGCTGAATTCGTCTGCGATGGTTACAAATGCAAAACATATCGCCGTAATGAAAAATAAAACGATTAATTTTTTCATGGTACAATTTATTACCTCACCCCCCGCCCTCTCCAAAGGAGAGGGAGCCTGGACCTCGCGAGCACAAATAGCTTTTCCAATTGGTGAGTTTTAGACTCTCTGCTACAAAGATTGTCAAATTTTAAAGCAAATTACTATAAATTATTCCCATTACCCTGGTTGTAAATATTCAGCATTTCTTTTAAATCATCCAGCGTATTGATCTCATCCGGTTTTTTATCCTGTCTCCACCGGCTCATCCGCGGGAAACGCAATGCCACGCCGCTTTTGTGACGATTGCTGGCAGCAATTCCTTCAAATGCAATTTCAAAAACAAGTTCCGGCTTTACCGTTCTTACCGGGCCGAATTTTTCTATGGAATTTCTTTTTACAAAGGCATCTACCTGCGCGAATTCTTTATCCGTTAAACCACTGTATGCTTTTGTAAAAGGCACCCATTTATCCCCGTCCCTTACAGCAAAAGTATAATCCGTATACAGGTTGCTTCTTCTGCCATGGCCCTTTTGCGCATAGATCATTACCGCGTCGATGGTAAGCGGATCGATTTTCCATTTCCACCAATCACCTCTTTTACGGCCCACCTGGTAAATAGAACTTTTTCTTTTCAGCATAAGGCCTTCGCTGCCCATATCTCTCGAAGACAACCTTGTTTGCCTCAATGCATCCCAATCATTTACATTGATCACCGGCGAAATATGGATGGAGGGATGTTGAACAGCCCGGATAATATTTTCAAGCAGCAACCTTCTTTCCAGCAAAGGCATCTCACGGATATCATTCCCTTTATATTCTAATAAATCGTAGGCAATAAAACCTACCGGCGCTTCAAGCAATTGCTTCTTAGTGATATTTTTTCTTCCGATCCTTGTTTGCAGGGCGGCAAAAGGCAGCGGCTTGAAAACCCCGGTTTCCGCAGGTACGGCAAGGCTTATAATTTCTCCGTCTATTACCGAGCCATCCGGAAGAAGTTCTTTAAAAGCATTGTATTCCGGAAATTTATCGGTCATTAATTCTTCGCCGCGGCTCCATACAAATAATTCATTGTTTCGTTTAATGACCTGGCCCCTAATGCCATCCCATTTCCACTCGGCCTGCCAGTCATCGATATCGCCCAGGCTTTTCAAATCATCTTCAATAGCATACGCCAGATAAAAAGGGTACGGCTTTGAATAATCGGAGCCGGCGCCTGTTTCACTCAGTAAATTTTCAAAACTGGTGGTGGCAGGCTCCCAGTTTCCGCTGATCCGGTGAGCGATGACCGAAGAAGAAACCTGCACAACTTTGGACAACGCATTGACCATCATTTTTTGTGATACACCAATTCTAAAACCACCGGTGATCAGTTTATTATATACAAATTTTTCATTTCGGTTCAGTTGCTGCCAGCTATCTGTTATAAATTTCTTCCTGGTCGCTTCATCTTCTTTCCCGATACGGATAAAAGTTTCCAGGTACCAGGAAAGTGTGTATTGCTCATTCATCCCTTCACTGGCAGCAGGTTCGGGTAATAACAAGGCGATAGTCTCCGCAAGATCTCCTACCGTATGGTAACATTCTTCAAACAACCACGGGCTGATCCCAATTATTTCCGTGCACCAGGCTTGTAGCAGCGTGGAGTTTACAATTCGCTTTGGCCTTCTTCCACTGAATAGGGCGATTACCCAGGTTTTATCTTTGCCGGGCGCATCTGCAAAATAATTTTGCAATGCTTTTAACTTATCATTTGTCTTGGTGCTGGTACCCAATATGTTCACCAATATTGCAAATTGCTTCATAGTGGATCTTCTTTTATGGGTGCCGTGTTAATTGCTTCGCCTTCTTTAAAGTCTTCTGATTTGTTATCTTCTTCCTCACCTCCATATTCTGTTTTTACCTCTCCCGCTTCGATGCCCTGTTCATTCAGGTAACGGCTAAAAGCAGATTGAAATCCATGGGTTGCAAAAACTTTTTGCGCACGGGTAGCTTTTACCGCCTGCAATAAGCCATCCCAGTCCGCATGATCGCTGAGCGCAAACCCCGCATCCGTGTTTCTTCTTCTTGCATTGCCCCTTACCTGCATCCAGCCGCTGCAAATGCCTACACTGTAAGGATAAAACTTCTTCATCCAGGGCGTACCATCAGCACTGGGCGGAGCTATTACGATATTGCCCAAAAGATCTTCTTTAGGTGTACCCGGTTGCACACGTGTCAATCCCGGTAATTTCCATCCGCTGTTTATGAGGGCCTGGTGCACATTGTAAACTGCGCCATGTGCAAATATGGGCAACCCTGTTTCCGACAATGGCTGCAATACCCTTTGGGCCTTACCCAGGCTATAAGCTATCAGCACACTTGTTTTTTTTTCTTCCTTATTTCGTGCCACCCAATTTTTAATATCATTGAAAATGTCTGGTTGTTTTTTCCAATTGTAAATAGGTAATCCAAAGGTTGATTCGGTAATAAATGTATTGCACTTTACCGGTTCAAATGCGCCGCTCAATCCATCATCCTCTGTTTTGTAATCACCACTGGCTACCCATACTTCCCCATTGTATTCCACCCTTATTTGTGCGGCCCCGATAATGTGGCCTGCAGGATGAAGGGATACTCTAACACCATTCATAAATACGGGCTGGTTCCAATCCAGGGTTTCGTAGCTATTATCACCTAATCGTAACTGTAATAAAGGTTTTGTAAAATGATGACACAAATAATGCATACTTCCGGGGCGCGCGTGGTCGCTGTGTGCATGGGTGATGATGGCCTTGTCTACAGGTTTCCAGGGATCTATATAAAAGTTGCCCTGCCGGCAGAACAGGCCCTTATCGGTGAATTCTATTAATGGCATGGGATGACTAATGACTAATGAATAATGAATAATTAATAATGAATATTGAGTAATGAATGAAGGTTGATCTCTTACCAGTATCGCTCATTATCCAATTGCAATACAATTAAAGGGTCATATTGTTCTGGAATCTAAAGGGGAGATTGGAAAAAACTGCGGTTATCCGCTTTAATTTCTATTGCTCTAAATTATTAATTATTCCTTTACCACGCCTTGGTAGTGGTGCCATTCATCATTCTAATAAAATAGAGATGTTTGTTCTCGAAATAATCAGGGGATTTATTTTCTTTTTTTAAAAATACAGGGCGGAAATTATAATCAGAGAAAACTTTAAAATCCTTGTCATTGATATGACTCAACAGATCGTTGGGATAGGCAGTAAGCAGCCTGGTAAAAAGATAAGTGGATTCGAATCCTTTAAAAACCATATCAGTTGGTTTGCCCTTGTACTTTTTTGCATAGCCCACCGTGAGTACTTTACTAAAATCGTCCCACCTGTTATTAAAATATGGAGAGGTAAAATAAACGGGGAAATCTTCGAACTGGTCTTTCCTCATAAGGCTTTTAAACCCGTCCCAGTTGGGCATGCCAATCAAAATAATGGGATATGTTTGATGCAGGTCATAACATGCTGCCGTAAGTGTGGCTGCGAAATTTTCATCCAGCGATGCGCCAATGATAATTGACTGATGGTTGCTGTCCAGTTTCTTTTTTAAATATGCTGAAGAAAAAGAACTGTCTAAATTGATCGTCTGGATGTCTATTAACGATTTGTGGTCCGGTTCGTTGTTCGTTTTAAAATAAGACGCTACTTTATCTTCCTGAAAGCCTTTTTTCCGGAACAGTAAAATTTTATCTGCACCATGATTTTGTAAAATATAACTGTAAATAGCTTCGCAATGGGCCTTTAAGGTGGAATTGATCAACACTACAAAGGGATCGGCGGTAATGCCACCGTCGTTTGGATAAGTGGCTGAGATAAACGGGATGCTTTTAGCTAAAGCAAAATCAGCCAGTTGCTTGTACTCAAGATCTTTTACAGATCCGATGATAAGATCAAGGCTATCAAGTGTTTTAGACCTGATAAGCTGATCAATGGGCATTGTGTAAGATTTGGTATCGTAAATAAATGCATTTAGCTTTTGATTCTGAAATTTAACAGAGTCTAAAGCTATTTGGGCGCCATTTATAAAATCAACTCCGGGCATCATAAAGCGCGGGATGCCTTGCTTATAGCGAAATTTACCATCTTCACTAAAAACAGAATCAAGGTATAGCGGGGCAAAGATAGCAACCTGGTAAGTTTTTAAAACAGGAATAGAATCTTGTTGCGCAATCACATTTTGCAATGAAAAAAAAGTCACCAAAAAGAACACGAGCGCTGATAAATTCTTCTTCATAATTTTTTTAATGCCTTTATAAAACTAAAAGCGGATTGCTTTTAACCATTGGCAGTAGCGAATACTTGTTTCTCAACCCGGCATTTTATTAACCTCAAACCCCAAACCCTATACCTTCCACCAAAGCCACCTATTCCCATTCAATAGTAGCCGGTGGTTTGCTGCTGATATCGTATACCACCCTGTTAATACCGCGTACATTGTTAATTATTTCATTGGATATGTCTGCTAAAAACTCATAAGGAAGATGTGCCCAGTCGGCGGTCATCCCATCTACAGAAGTTACCGCCCTAAGCACCACAGTAAATTCATAGGTTCTTTCGTCACCCATTACACCCACACTTTTTACCGGTAATAAAATTGTACCGGCCTGCCAGATACTTGCGTACAGGTCGGCTTTTTTTAACCCGTTTATATAAATAGCATCAGCTTCCTGCAATAACCGTACCTTTTCTTCGGTAATATCTCCTAAAATTCTTATTCCAAGACCGGGGCCCGGAAAAGGATGCCTGAAAAGTACTTCATGGGGTATGCCGAGTTCCAGTCCAACCTTTCTAACTTCATCTTTAAACAGTGAACGGAGTGGTTCCACCAGGGATAATTTCATTGTTTCCGGCAGGCCACCAACATTGTGGTGCGATTTAATGGTAGCAGAAGGGCCATGTACGGAAGCGGATTCTATTACATCGGGATAAATAGTTCCCTGGCCCAAAAAGTCTATGTTTTCAATGCGGTGCGCTTCCTGGTCAAATATATCTATAAAGCTACTCCCGATAATTTTTCTTTTTTCTTCGGGATCGGTTTTGCCTGCTAACCTGGTATAAAAGTGATTTTTTGCATCTATCCCCTTTACGTTTAAACCTAATTTGGCATACATTTCCAGTACCTGCTCAAATTCGCCTTTGCGTAATACTCCGTTGTCTACAAAAATGCCAAACAAATTATCCCCGCAGGCTTTGTGTATCAGCGTAGCGGCTACCGTACTGTCAACACCTCCGCTCAATGCCATGATCACCCTTTTATCGCCGATCTTTTCCTTTAAACCTTTCACTGTATCGTTAATGAAATGGGCGGGTGTCCAGTCCTGCGAGCAATGGCAAATATTTACCAGGAAATTTTTAAGGATTGTTTTTCCTTCCGTGGAATGATATACCTCGGGGTGGAACTGCAGGCCGTATAGCGGAAGCAAATTTTCATTGGTACGTTTAAATGCAGCTATAGGGATACTTTCGGTAGTTCCCAGTATTTCAAACCCTGCAGGTAATTCTTTAATGGTATCGCTGTGGCTCATCCAAACCTGCGAGTTTGGCGACACATCTTTTAATAAAATATCGTTCTTTATTTTCTCCAGTTTTGCTCTTCCATATTCTCTTTTTTCACTTTTATCCACCCTGCCGCCAAATAATTTGGCCGTTAATTGCGCGCCATAACAGATACCTAATACCGGTACTTTTCCGGAAATATTTTTAATATCCACCTGGGGGGCATTTGCTTCATTTACTGAAAAGGGGGAGCCGGAAAGGATGATACCTTTTAATTCAGGGACAAATACTATGTCCTTATTAAAAGGGATTATTTCGCAGTATACATTGGCTTCTCTTACAACCCGGGCAATTAATTGTGTGTATTGGGCCCCAAAATCAAGGATGAGTATTTTTTCCGTCATGATGCTGCGAAGGTAAAGTAATAATACTTTTCAAACGCTCTCCAGGCTGCGAGGTAATATCTCTTATCCATTTTTGGAAGCTGGAAATACGGATTACTGATCGTATAATTCCCTTTAGGTGATGGGGGCTAGTGTTTTCAATGTGCTTCCTTGCCAGGCAGAGGTTATTTTTTTTAAAAGATTTGTATTCCATCTTTTTATTATAAATCTTTACATAAAATTTTTAACCATGAAACAATTAGTATTTTACTCTTTTGCATTGCTGGCGCTTGCTTCCTGCGATCAGAGGATGGGCAGTGGCAACATAGTTACCGAAAAAAGACAAACAGGTAACTTTAAGGGAATTTCTGCAGGGGGTGCATTTTCAGTGGAAGTGAATACCGGCCCGGTAACCGAAGTAAAAGTGGAGGCGGATGATAATGTTATCAAATATATCGAAACCAGTGTAAGCGGAAATGTATTGGAGATCAGAACAAAACACGGGATTGGTTTTAACAACGCACATTTTAAAGTATACATTACTGCGCCTGAAATAACCTCGATTAATTCATCCGGAGCCGCAAATGTAAAAGTAAATGACCAGTTGAAAAGTGCTGGAAAGATCACTCTGGAGGTGTCCGGTGCCGCCGGTATTGCAGCATCGGTGGATGCACCTGAAATATCTGCAGAAATTACCGGGGCGGGCAATATGGACTTAAGGGGCAGAACAAGGAACTATTCGGCGGAGGTATCCGGAAGTGGCAATCTTAAATCAGGCGATTTGAAAAGCGAAAATACTGAGGTAGAAGTTTCGGGTGCGGGGCAGGCCCGGGTATATGCCAGTGTGCGCCTGAAGGCGGATGCAAGTGGGGCAGGGAATATTTATTATAAAGGCGGGGGTAATGTAGAGTCGAAAACCAGCGGGGCAGGCAGTATAAAAAACGAGAACTAGTTATATCATTGAAAGTATTTGCTTACCAATTATTTGCAGGCACGATTTAAAATATTGGCTGAATAAATAAAAATGCCCACGGATCACCGTGGGCATTTTTATTACCGGTAGAAACGATTTTATGATGTTGCAAGCTGCACCATTTTTCTGTAAGCATTGCCCGGTATAATAGTAAGATTATATAACAGCTGCTAATTTCGCACAATCAATTATTAATAAACTGCCGCATCCACGGCGGGGAGCTGTAAAAGCGTGCAAAAGTTAAAATATCCGAAAGTTTTTATCCGGTTAATGTAAAAACCCGGCCCCCCTTTTCTTCGGTTCCTGTTCGTATATTGATACCCTTTTTTTCTTCTTCCCTTTTACAATCAGCCTTAAAATAGTACTCTTTTTAATATATGGTGATATGGAAATATGTTGATAAATTAATACCAGGGCTATTATTTTTTATAGGGTTTACTAGCTAATTTCGCAAAACCAAACAGGCACATGAAAAAGATATACACTGCATTTTTATTTTTATTTATACTTGGCTTTTCAGCAGAATCGCAAGTTGTGATCAACGAAGTTTATGGGGGTGGCGGCAATAGCGGCGCTACTTACAAAAACGATTTTATTGAGCTGTATAACAATGGCAGTTCTGCGGTAAATTTAACAGGCTGGTCTGTACAATATGCCAGCAGTGCAGGAACTAACTGGGCGGTAACCAATCTTTCCGGGAGCATTCCCGCAAATGGATATTATTTAATCCAGGAAATTGCCGGTGCCGGCGGCACCACCAATCTACCTGTTGCCGATGCTATTGGTACCATTTCTATGTCGGGCACGGCGGGAAAAGTAGCCTTGGTAAATTCGATCACTGCATTAACCGGAGCCTGTCCGGCGGCTGCAGGATTGGTAGACCAGGTGGGCTTTGGTACAGCGGCTAACTGTTTTGAAGGAACCGGCCCAACCCCTGCGCCATCCAACATAAACTCAGTTCAACGTACACCGATTGGTACTGACACGCAAAACAACAGCGCTGATTTTACTGCAGGCCCTCCAAGTCCGAATAATAGCGGCGGGCCGGACGCGACACCGCCTGTAGTTGTTACGTTGAGCCCTGCCAATACATCTACCAGCATTGCAACATCATTTACTGCGAATATTACATTCAGCGAATCCGTTATAAAAGGCATATCAGGTAGCATCGCTATAAAAAAGAATGCTGATAATTCTATCGTTCAAACAATAGATATACTCGCTTCATCAGTTACTATTGCAGGCGCCAATATATTTTTTCCTGTAAATTCACTTGAGTTAAGTACATCGTATTATATAGAAATAAGCAGCGGTGCTTTTACAGATATCACAGGTAACAGTTTTACAGGAATTACCGGTAGCAGCGCCTGGTCGTTCACCACTGCGGCTACAGTAGGTTCGGGTACGGTCGGGACCACCTATAACTTTAATGACTGTTTAACATCACTGGCAGATGGCTTTACTACTTATAGTGTAACCGGTGCAGAAGTTTGGGCCTGTACCACTTTTGGAAGGGACCCGGCAAATCCGGCAGGTACCACGGCGTTTGAAAACGCAGTGCAAATAAACGGGTTCAGCAATGGTACCAATGTTGTAGACGTAGATTGGTTTATCTCACCTTCTTTTGATCTTTCTGTCACCACTTATCCATTGCTTTCGTTTTGGAGCCGGACAGCATTTAACGGCGCCCCATTGCAATTAAAAGTATCAACTGACTACCCGGGCACCGGTGATCCTAACGCTTATACCTGGACGGATATAAACGGAAGATTTCCGGCTCAGGCAAGCAATATCTGGACGCTGAGCCCCGGTATTAATCTCACTGCCTATAAATCAACGCATACTTATTTTGCTTTTGTTTATTTCTCCACCCCGGAGGATGGCGCCAGGTGGACTTTGGATGATATACGTATTGACAATTCTGCAACTCCCCCGGCTGCATCATTAAATACGAGCACTACAGATATCCGGTTTAGTTATGTTCCTGTTTCCACCGCTTCTGTAAAAAGATTTACATTCACAGGAAACGATCTTACAGGAAGCGTAACGTTAACTGCTACCGGAAATTACCTGGTATCTAAAACGCCCAACAATTTTACCGGTTCGATCGCTTATACGCAAGGCGAGGCAAACAATATTCCACAAACGGTATATGTTCAGTTTTCACCCACTCAAACCGGTTTAAATTATACAGGAATTATCGCTGTAAGCACTACAGGTGTACCGGATGCATCGGTGAATTTATCCGGCAATAGTATTGATGCCGCCCTTACGCTTGAAGTTGTAAATTGGAATTTGGAATGGTTTGGCAGCTCCGACCCGGCGCTTGGTCCCTCCGGCAAAACACAGCAGGAAGCCAATATTAAAACGATTACACAAAATATAGGCGCCGACCTTTTTGCATTCGCCGAAGTTGTAAGTGAAACCAGGCTGCAAAATGTAGTTGCCAATCTGAATGCCGTGTATGGTGCAGGAACCTATAGCTATGTAATTTGTAATTACGGATCGCATACCAATCCTTTTGAAAGTGGCGCAGGGCCTTTATCAGAAGCGCAAAAAGAAGCGTTTGTTTATAAAACTGCTGTGATTAGTCCCATCGGAACGCCGGGGGCAATAATTGCCAACGGTGTTAATACAGCCGCTGATCTTACAAATCCAGCTTACAATTATTTCTCCAGCGGGCGTTATCCTTATATGATGAATGCCAATGTAACTTTAGGCGCTATCACCAAACCGGTGCGTTTTATTTTAATTCATGCAAAAGCAAACACTTCGCCAACGAATACTTCTTACAACCGCAGAAAATCGGGCGCTGATACTTTAAACTATACTTTAAATAATTTGTATCCCGGGGATAATATTGTTTTGCTGGGTGATTTTAATGATGACCTTGACCAGAGTATTACGGCTGGATTTACGGTGTCATCTTACTCAACTTTTAATGCGGACGCCGCCAATTTCTTTTCACCTACATTAGCCCTGAGCCTCGCGGGTAAAAAATCTACCGTGAGCTACAATGATATGATAGACCATGTGGAACTATCAAATGAAATGCAACCGTATTATATGCAAAATACCGCGGGTGTTTTAACGGATGTTACATCATTGGTTACTAATTACGGTTCCACAACAACTGACCATTACCCTATTTTTACCCGCTATGCATTTGACCCAATTGTTTTACCTGTAAATCTTTTATCTTTTACTGTTGTCAAACAAAACAATACTGCAATTATCAACTGGTCAACTTCAGGTGAACTTAACAGCAAAATTTTTGTGGCAGAAAGAAGTACGGACAACAGGTACTGGACAGCTGTGGGAACTGTAAATGCCACCGGAAACAGTAATAGCAAAAAAGATTATTCTCTTACAGATTATGCGCCCGGAAAGGGAATTAATTATTACAGGCTGAAGCAAATTGATGTGGATGGAAGAATACAATATTCAATGGTAAGGGCAGTTTCGTTTGAAAAAAAAAGCAAAATAAATATTTCCCCAAATCCGGCAAAAACGTTCATAAAAATAACAGCAGGAGACAATAATGCCGGTTACTTAACCATTGAGATTATTGATATTACTGGTAAAGTAATCAGCAGGGTAACCACACCAACATCTTCTCTTCAAATAGACATCAGTAAATATGCTAAAGGAACTTATTTCATTAAAGCGCTAAATGGAAAAGAAGTTACTATTCAGAAATTGCTGGTTCAATAATTGGATCCTGCATCCTGTATCAGGCATCCGGCATCCGGCGCCCATCATCCAGCTTCCTGCGTCAGGTTGTCAGGCTGGCCCTGGATGGCATTGAATTTGACACAAAGAGTTTTCAAAATATTTACAAACTATGCAAAAAGGAAACATTCGGGTACAAACGGAAAATATCTT
>JBDTVX010000016.1:0-26720 GCA_040007015.1 Ferruginibacter sp.
CCTTAATAATACTGTCTGCCTGCGGTACAATGATCTCCCGGTAATATTTTTCAAATTTGGGAAGAAAGAAGGGCGTTCTCAAAATGCGGGAGTCCATAAAGTCGATCCCATCCCAATAATGCGCCTTGTAGTAATAGTAATTTTCCAGTGAATCGCTCCGGCTTTGCATTTTATTCCCCAATATCTTCGGTTCTTTCATTGCATTCAGTAAAACCGCCATCATCGACTTAGGGTGGTTCCTGATAAGCCCTTCCCGGTATTCATTTAATTCTGTATTGTATTTAAGATAATTTGTTTCATGCAATGCAGAATCTTTTTTTGTAGTGGATTGCAGGTATGCCTGTCTTTCTGCTTCCAGTAATTTTCCTTTTACCGAGATATACTGCTGGTATTGCTGAAATAATATATTTTCCTTTGATCCGTTGACCACCGTTTTATTGACCAGGTCGTTGGTATCTATTTTTATCGAAATCATCTGCTCCTTATCAATAAAAAAGTCAACGGTAATTCGCTTTCCCGGCAAAACCACCGCATAGATTCCCCCCGGTAATGGTCTTTTGGCGGTAAATATGGCCACGCCGTTGCTGTTAACAGCTGCAGAATCTTCTACATTCAGATTTTTACCCATGTGATAGGTTAAATACGCAATGCCGCTTTTATACTGCGGTGCCTGCAAAGTAACTTTGAAATTTTGCGCGCCTGCCGTAACACAAACCAGGGATGCCATCCAAAAAGTGAGAAATCGTTTCATTGGTTGAATAATATTGGGTGCAAAAGTATTTAAAATCAATGGTTAAAGAGCATTCGCGAAATAAACGTCTTTAAAATTGCGATTCATTAACAAAAATAATTAGCGGCTCTTTTTATGTTTTTTGATAAAATGAGGTGTTACTTTTGCCCGGTGAAAAGAAAAAAATATTTACTGGAAAAAATATTGGTTACCGGCTATGCTGCTGAAGGCAAATCGGTGGCCAGGCAGGAAGGAAAGGTAATTTTTATTGAAGGGGCTGTTCCCGGCGATATAGTGGATGTGTTTGTGAGCACTAATAAAAAAGATTATGGAGAGGGTAAAGCTACCCGGTTTCATGAATATTCAAAAGAAAGAACGGCGCCCTTTTGCCAGCATTTTGGTGTATGTGGGGGTTGTAAATGGCAAATGTTACCTTACCAAAAACAGTTGGAATACAAGCAGCAGGAAGTAGCTCAGAATTTCAGGCGTATTGGAAAAGTGGAATTACCGCCGATGATGCCGATCGTGGGTAGTGATGATACCATACATTATAGGAATAAACTGGAGTTTACGTTTAGTAATAAGGAATATACGATAAACCCCCCGGCCCCCCGGCCCCCCGAAGGGGGATTCTTGCACCCTGCTAACATTAATGACTTTTCTATAAACGAACTTTCAAAGGATTCCAGTTTGGAAGGTGAAACTGAGGAAGGGTTTGACACCACCATTTCAGAAAACCTATCCGAAATCGCAGAGTACAACAACCCCCCTTCGGGGGGCAGGGGGGCTTTCCTTCCGGGCAGGGAGGCACTTTCGGGGAGCGTAGGGTCCAGTCCCGGTGCCCTCGGCTATCACGTTCCCCGCCTGTTTGATAAGATAATCGATATACATGAATGCTACCTGATGGATGATATCAACAACACAATCCGTAACGGCATCCGCAGCTTTGCCCTGGAAAATAATTATTCTTTTTACGATATTAAACAGCACACCGGCTGGTTGCGCAATATCATAGTCCGTTATTGTACCACGGGTGAACTGATGGTAAATATTTGCATTGGATATAAAGATGAGGCGGAAACAAAAAGATTGCTGGATTTTGTTTTGCAAATGGCGCCTTCCATCACAACTTTACTGTATACTATCAATCCAAAATGGAATGACACCATTTACGATCTTGTACCCGTTGTGTACTATGGAAAAGGCTTTGTAACAGAAAAACTGGGGGGATTTTCTTTCAAGATCGGGCCTAAATCTTTTTTTCAAACCAATACCAAACAGGCTGAAAAATTATACACCATTGCAACCGATTTTGCCGGACTTACCGGCAATGAAATTGTGTACGACCTTTATTGCGGTACGGGTAGTATTGGTATTTTTATAAGTAAGCTGGCTAAAAAGATCATTGGCGTGGAAGTAATTGCCGAGGCTATTGAAGATGCAAAAGCAAATGCGGCTATTAACCAGGTCACCCATGCTGAATTTTTTGTGGGGGATGTGATCCGGATCTGTGATGACGCATTTTTTGCTGATCATGGCCGGCCGGATGTAATTATAACCGATCCGCCACGGGCAGGCATGCACGAAAAACTGGTGAATAAATTACTTGAAATAGCGGCACCCAAAATTGTGTATGTAAGCTGCAACACCACTACCCAGGCAAGGGATCTTGGGTTGCTTGGCGAAAAATACCAGGTAGAAAAAATACAACCGGTGGATATGTTCCCGCATACCCATCATATAGAATGCGTGGTGCTGCTGAAACTGAAAGTCGCGGTATAGGAATGCAGCGCATGGTTAATAGAAATTTTAATATCAGTTAAAATTAAAAATCATGGACATTAAAGTAATCGCGTTTGATGCAGACGATACGCTTTGGATAAATGAGCCATATTTCCAGGAAATAGAAAATAAATTTTGCGCGTTACTGGAAGATTATTTACCCCATCATACCCTTACAAAGGAATTGTTTAAAACAGAAATACAAAATCTTCCATTGTATGGTTATGGCATAAAGGGGTTTATGCTTTCCATGATCGAAACAGCGCTTCGCATTTCCAACAATACATTGAATATAGAAGTTTTGGGGAAAGCGATTGAATTCGGGAAAGAGCTATTGGAAAAAGAGATTGAAATACTGGATGGCGTGGAAGAAGTGCTTAAAGCATTAAAGGGAACCTATCGCCTGGTGGTTGCTACAAAGGGCGACCTGCTTGACCAGGAACGGAAGCTTAAAAAATCAGGCCTGGAACATTATTTTCATCATATTGAAATAATGTCGGATAAACAGGAATCTGATTATCGAAAGCTCATCAAACACCTGGATATACAGCCCGCGGAATTTTTAATGATCGGCAATTCATTGAAGTCGGATATATTACCGGTTTTATCTATTGGCGGCCATGCGACTCATATCCCATACCACACTACATGGGAATATGAGCAGGTAGAACATAATGTAGAGCACACTAACTTCAGGCATGTGCATCATATTATTGAAATATTGCCTTGGTTATTGTCATAAAATACCAGGGTTATGTAGAGATAAAATTACCTGAAACAATTAAAAATTAGATATTCCGGCTTTGATTGTTGGCGGGAAGCTTCTGCCGATTCACTAAGAATTTGTTTAAAAATGATGTAGGATAGTTCGTATCTGCGAAGCGGCTGAAAAATAAAAGCAACCAGCCGCCGTCAGGGCTTACAACCCTTAAAAGGGTTGCGCGGTTACAGCCCCGCCGGCGGTTGATAAAACGACTACTGAGTTCATAGAAAAACTCAAAAGGCCGGCCACATTTTTAACCCATAATCGCAAAAGGAGAAATGAAAATTGCATCTTTAAACAGCTCCTAAGAAACCGACAGCAGAAAGAATATATAATCCGCGCCAAAAAAACAGTAAACAAATGCATCGAATAGCCGGTATGACCTTACAACAGTTACCCAAAGTAGAATTGCACCTGCACCTTGATTGCGGCCTCAGTTATGCAGTGGTTTCAAAGATCGATCCTTCTATAACAAGAGACGCCTGGCAGCGGGATTTTGTTGCACCGGTTAAATGCAACAACCTCGCTGATTTCCTGACGCGTGCAGTAAAGGGTTACAAACTTATGCAAACAAAAGAGCAGTTACAATTGGTGGTGTATCACTTGTTCAAACAACTGGCCGCTACCAATACTCTATATGCGGAAATAAGATTTGCACCGCTGCAACATTTGGAAAAAGGCCTTACACCATACCAGGTAGTCGCTTTCACAGAAGAAGCTTTTGTGGAAGCCATAAAAAAATCGGGTGTCGAAGCCCGGCTAATACTTTGTACCCTGCGGCATTATTCGGAAGAACAAAGCATGGAAACGGTGAGGCTGGTGGAGCAATTTAAAGAAAGCAAAGTAGCCGGGTTTGACATTGCTGCGGATGAAGCCGGCTTCCCGATCAATAATCATATCAGCGCATTCAGATATGCCAAAGAAAAAGGCATTCATTGTACCGCACATGCGGGTGAGGCAAAAGGAGCTGAAAGTGTATGGGAAACCCTGCAGTATTTTGGACCAGGCCGAATTGGCCACGGCGTAAGAAGCGTTGAAGATCCAAAACTGGTAGAGCACCTGCGCAGGCATAAGATACATTTGGAAATATGCCCTTCCTGCAATGTTCAGATCAACCTTTATGAAACTTACAGGGATCATCCGGTGGACAGGCTGTACAGGGCGGGCATATCGCTCAGCATAAATACAGACGCTCCCACGATTGTTGATATTACCCTCACAAAGGAATACGAAAAATTACAGGAGGTGTTTGGGTGGACAATAACCGATTTTTATAAATGCAATGTATATGCGCTGGAGGCGGCTTTTATTCCTTCAGATTTGAAGAATGAATTGTTGGGAAAATTAAAACTGGGGTATAATATTTATTAATTGCAATAAAATTGCTGATGAGGCTCCGGCATTTTCTAAATGAGTACTGGTAAATTTTTTTTAGGGAATATACTAAAACCCGGCTTTCCAATTAACCGGTGCCTTTACGTGAGGACAAATCGCAACAGCATTAACTTGAAGAAATCGATCCAAAAATCAGTTGGACAGCAAAAATATTTTAAGACTATCACAAAACCTTGATGGAAGGGGTTATAAATCCAATAAGTATTACGAAATTGCAGCATAATCAATAAATTATAGATGGCTTATAATAATTCCGGCAACCGCTTTCAGCAAACTACACCGGTAGTACTCAATCTCATTATCATAAATGCCCTGGTTTTTTTAGCAGAGTTCGTAACTGGAGGAAACACTGATCCAAGCGTGGCGACAGATCTTTTTGCACTGCATCATTATAAATCCACCTATTTCCAGCCTTACCAGCTCGTTACGTACATGTTCATGCATGCCAATTTTTTTCACATCCTGTTTAATATGTTTGCTCTTTGGATGTTTGGATCAATGGTGGAGAAGGCTTGGGGGCCGAAAAAGTTTTTAATTTTCTACTTTATTTGCGGAGTGGGTTCTGCATTTTTTCAATTAGGTTCCTATGTTCATAGTTTCTGGCAGGCTGATCATCTTTTGCTAAGTCCGGATTATATGGAACAATACCAGGCAACTTTGCGGGTGGCATATACCGTGGGCGCTTCGGGTGCAATAATGGGGGTACTCGCGGCATTTGGATATTTGTTCCCCAATATGGAACTAATCGTATTCCCAATCCCGATTCCTATTAAAGCCAAATGGGCCATTATGGGATTGATAGCACTTGACGTTTTTGGTGGTGTGGTAAGGGTACAGGGTGATAATGTTGCCCACTGGGCACATATTGGCGGAGCGCTAATTGGTATTTTATTGGTGCTGTATTGGAACAAAAAAAATAAAGAAACGTTTTATTAAAGGTTAACAGTTTTATTGGCAAGGTGTTTGTAAATTTGTTAATACACTTTTTTTAATGGGAGAAGCAGACAGATATCCGGAATTCAAGCGGCCTAGAAACAGGTTGACCCTTGGCAGCGATGGCAATGCGCTTGTTGCTCTATTTACTATTAATGTGGTCTTTTTTTTATTATTGATCATCATCGGGGTAGCATATTCTTTTTTCCAGGGAAATGAAACTGCATTCAAAGCACAGGTAGTACAATATTTTGAAATGCCTGCCGGCCTTACCCGGTTAAGCGAGCGTCCCTGGACGATATTGACTTATATGTTTAGCCATACAGGCGTGATGCATATCATAAGTAACATGCTTTGGTTATGGGCCTTCGGTTTTATTTTACAGGAGCTTACCGGCAATAAAAAACTGATCCCTATTTACATTTATGGCGGGCTTGCCGGAGCACTTGTTTTTATTTTAGCCACCTATTTAATACCGGTATTAAATCCATTAATTGACAGCAGTTCATTACTTGGTGCAAATGCCGCTACTATGGCGGTGGCTGTTGCCACTACAACGCTGGCTCCGCATTACCGTTTTTTTAGAAACCTGAATGGAGGTATTCCTATATGGATACTTACATTAATATATATACTCCTTGATTTTGTGGGCGTAGCTTCATTAAACGCCGCCTTTAGCCTGTCGCATCTTGGTGGGGGCTTGGCTGGCTTTCTATTTGTTTATTTATTGCGCAAAGAAAAAGACGGCAGCATATGGATGAATAATTTTTACAACTGGTTCATGAATCTTTTTAACCCTCATAAAAAAAATGATACTGCTTCCATAAAAGAAAAAGTTTTTTATAAATCAGATGGAAGAAAACCTTACCATAAAACCTCCAATGTAACCCAGCAACGGGTAGATGAAATACTGGATAAGATCAACCAGAAAGGCTACCATTTTTTAACGGATGAGGAAAAAAATATATTAAAGAGGGCTGCGGAAGAAGATTTGTAATGGCCTCTTTAATTAGCTAATTAGCCAATGTGTTTAATCGGCTGATTTTCATACCGGGAAGCCATCTCGTTTCCTGATTTTATTAGTATATTAACGAATTAGTACATTACCTGGTTAGCACGTTAGCTAATTTTTAACCGGCATAACCTACCTTTATGCCATGCCAAAAAACGCCTTTCGCCGGTTAACAAAAAAGTTTTTTATCATCGCCAATTTCATGGTGGCAGCATTATTTTTAATGGGTTGCTATAGCGAGCTGTTTCATTCTGCATCCTGGTGGCCAATCGGTTTTTTAACCTTATCATTATTTTACCTGTTACTTATTCTTTTCGTTTTTTTTGTTTTTTGGCTATTCTTAAAACCGCGCTGGGCACTTATTTTCATAGCAACAGGAGCGCTCAGTTTTAACCATATCAGGAATATAATCCCCTTCAGATTTTCATCTTCATTTAATATGAAAAAACACGAGGCCGATTTGCGTGTAATGAGCTGGAACGTGGCGCAGTTTGATATTATGAAATTTAAAGAAAAACCCGGGACTTTTAATGAAATGATCAGCCTCGTAAATGAGTTCCAGCCTGATGTCGCCTGTTTCCAGGAAATGGTGAGCGGCGATACCCTGGCAGATCTAAACAATGCTTACTACCGAAAATATACCTTTTACCCGGTGTTTGATTTCGTCCGTAAACTGAATTTACCAAACTATTTTTATAGCTATAATTACAAGGAAAACTTTTTAAGCCAGCAACATTTCGGCATCATTATCTTTTCGAAATATCCAATCATTAACAAGCAAACCATCAGTTATTTTCCCCATGATTATAATTCAATTTTTCAATTTGCCGATATTGTAAAAGGCGCCGATACGATCAGGGTTTTTAATTGCCATTTACAATCATTGAGATTTTCCCGGACTAATTTAAACTACATACAAAACCCATCTATTAAAACAGATACAGATATCGAAAAATCAAAAAACCTGGTTACCAAATTCAAAGGCGCATTTTTAAGACGACGGATACAGGCAGACAGGGTAAGAGCGGAAATTGAAAAAAGTCCGTACGCGGTAATTGTTTGCGGCGATTTTAATGATGTCCCAAACTCTTATCCATATGAAACAATCGGGAACGGCTTACAGGATGCTTTTGTGAAAAAAGGTGCAGGCATGGGGAGAACCTATAGCGGAATTTCCCCAACGCTAAGGATAGATAATATTTTTGTAGACAAGCGATATTCCGTAAATCAATTTATCCGTATCCAGAAAAAGCTAAGCGATCATTTTCCCATTATTACTGATATCAGCCGGTTACTGCATTAAACGAAAACCCTATATTTGCAATCGCTGTGTTTTTAAACACCCGCACATATCTTTTTCTTTCGCGTTGCAACCTAAAGCCATGACACAATAATAAAGCAGTTCACCGCGCTTCTATAAACCCTGGTAAAGATATGCAGTACAGGCCAGCCTTTCCAGGATGAAGGCGTTGAATTTACTAGTGATGAGCGTGCACGAAAACATGAATGAAAAACAATAAACATAAATTATGGCTTTGAAAGTATATAATTCCTACACCCGTCAAAAAGAAACTTTTATTTCCATTACCCCGGGCCATGCAGGTATGTATGTGTGCGGACCAACCGTAAGTGGCGAAAGCCATCTTGGGCATGCAAGGCCTTATGTTACATTCGATTTTATATACCGGTATTTAACTTTTAAAGGATATAAAGTGAGGTATGTACGCAATATTACTGATGCCGGTCATTTTGAAGAGGAAGGCAGGGAATCGGAAGATAAGGTAACAAAAAAAGCGATGCTTGAAAAACTGGAACCAATGGAACTGGTGCAGAAATATACCAATTTGTTTCATTGGGCCATGTTGCAGTTCAATTGTATAGAGCCAAGCATTGAGCCTACCGCTACCGGCCATATTATAGAGCAACTAACCATGATCGAAAAAATTATTGCAGCAGGCTATGCTTATGAAGTGAACGGCTCGGTATACTTTGATGTAAAAAAATACGCGGCTACACACGACTACGGCAAGTTGAGTGGAAGAATCATTGACGACCTGCTGGAAACTACAAGAGATCTGGACGGGCAGGAAGAAAAAAGGGACAAGGCTGATTTTGCCTTATGGAAATCTGCCGCCCCGGAACATATTATGCGCTGGAAAAGCCCATGGGGCGATGGCTACCCCGGTTGGCATATTGAATGCTCAGCCATGGCAACCAAGTACCTGGGTACTCAATTTGACATACATGGCGGTGGCATGGATCTGCAGTTTCCGCATCATGAAAGTGAAATTGCACAGAGCACTATTTGCAATCATCATAACCCGGCAAGATACTGGATACATAATAATATGATTACGGTGAATGGACGTAAAATGGGTAAAAGCTACAATAACCAGATAAAACTAACGGAGATGTTTAGTGGCAGCCATCCCCTGCTGACCCAGCCCTTCGGCCCGATGACGATACGCTTTTTTATTTTACAAAGCCATTACCGCAGCCCGATAGATTTTAGCAGTGAAGCTTTACAGGCAAGTGAAAAAGCCTTGAAGCGCTTGTGGGAAGCATATGAATTATTGCAGAAATTACCTGTAGGGAAAATACAGCCGCCCACCGATACAGTACTGGATGAAAAGATTGTAAGACTGTTGAATGAGCTGGAAGAATTTATGGATGATGATTTTAGCACCGCGAAAGTTTTGGCCAATATGTTTGAACTGGCGCCTGTCATTAATTCTATTAAGGATGGACATATTCCGGCGGAGGCAATTTCAGGGGCTACTTTGCAATTATTAAAAGATTTGTTCAAAATTTACCTGGAAGATATCCTGGGTTTAAAAAATTCCACTATGAATGATCATAGCGCATTGGGTGGAGTAATGCAATTATTAATAGATATCCGCAAAGAAGCAAAAGCAAAAAAGGATTACCGCACTTCTGATAAAATAAGAAACCAGTTGCTCGCACTTGGTATCGCATTAAAAGATGAGAAGGATGGTAATATGAGCTGGAATATATAAAATGCCTGATCCTGTGGCTATCGGATTAAGGACGCCTGATTTTTTTCGGATAGTTTGTTTCAGCTATTAGTGGAAGCTTTTTATTGGTGAAAGTTAAGGTATGCAGCCGTTTATCCACAGTTGAAACCTATGGAGAAGCATGCCAGCCAGGCAATAATATTCCCCTGCCTAAATCACTGCAAACCTTCCAGGCTTTGGAGCACAACTGTCCATCTATTAAATATTTTATGAAAACATCCTGCGCATAAATTCAGCTTCCATTTTATTGCCTTGCCGCTGCATCGTTTTCCATTCATTTATCATTTCCTTAATATATCGCAGAGAATTTGGAGATTGGTAATCTTCAAGATCACGCTTTAAAGAAACGTCAACGTTTTGCAGACGTCGCAAATTTTGCTTTACTATTTCCACCGGTACCCTTTGCACGGATGGACCAAATTCCTGAACCAGTACCTGGTAACGGGGTTGTTGAAACATCCGGTTTATTTCCTGCTCCAGGTCCCGGGCCTGTTCTCTAAGTATCTGGAGATAAATGGCCAGTTTTTCTTCACTAAGGCTTTCCAGGTGATCGTTCTCCTTGTGTATCCATTTTAATTCAAGTGTTAGCAGGGTGTGAAGATTTTTTGCCTCATAAGCAGCAGTGAGTTCTTTCATCAGTACCTCTTTTTCAGCCCTGCGCTCTTCTTGCAGCTCAAGGTCGGGATGAAAAAGCTTGGCTAACTGCTTATAAATAGTACTGATATTTTTCTGCTTCATTTCATCAACAGATGCCCGCATCCGTTCATTTTCCACCTGTTTTGCGGTCTTCTTTTTTTGCTGCCTTCGCTGCTGAAACCGCTGTTGTTCTTTCTCCTGCTTTTCCATCAATTTTTGCTGCACTTCAGCGATCTTTTCTGCCATGGCTTTTTCATCATCCAGGTCCACATCCCCCAGGTCCATTTCCACCTCCATTTCTTCAAACATTTCCTGTATCTCCGTTTTCATCATTTCTTTTTCCTTCAGCAGCAGCCTTTCGTAACTCTGGCCCTCCAGTTCGGCGAACATTACTTTCAATGCTTTATCCGGTTCGTCCCTCATGTCAGCAAATAATTCCCTTAACTGGTTTTTCAGGATAACCCGCAGGTACCGTGTATGCGTTTGGGATAGTTTTTTGCTTTTGTAAACTCCCCAGAGAAGGACTACCATTTGGCGCCTTTGCCCGGTTAACCGGATTTCTATGGCTTGAAACTCATTGCCGTAAATTTTAAGGGCCATATCAAATTGCAACTCCTTTTTTTCTATATCCTTATGAAGCCTTTCTATCTTTTGAGTAAGCCTGTTAAAAGCCTCCTGGTTTTTTGTAAGCGATTTTTTACCGGCCCCGGATATTACAAGGCCTTGCTTTTTTGTTTGTTCAACAGTTTCAAATAATTGTTGCTGCATATTTTTTAATAAAAATGATCTGTTGTGAATTGGTACAATATTACCAAATATGTGATGTAAATAAATGATTGCCCTTCCTGAATTTTCCACAAATTTTGAAGATAATGCCGGTCAATGGTCAATAGTCAATGATTAATTTTATTTCAGCCAATCCATCTCCGGAACCTTTACCGGGTCTTTAAAATAATTCAGCCGCAAAGAATCATTCCATCCGTTGGGATTATTTTCAAAGCTTTTACTGCTGAAGAATATCATACCCTTTAAATTGGGGGTACTGCGCATGGCTTGAATTTGCCTGGGTAATTGAGTAACATCCTTCCATGCGGCATTGCTGTTGGCTTTGTAGATCCCCATTCCAATATAACAATGCTTACCATAGGTATGCCTGCTCCACCAGTCTAATAATATTTCATAAGGTGCAATGCGATGACCAAACTCCCAGTATAATTGAGGGGCCACATAATCGATCCAGTCTTTTTTTAGCCATAGCAAAATATCGGCATACAGGTCATCATAATTGGATTGCGCACCGTTGGTTCTGCTGCCATCAACCCCGTCCTTATCCTGGTTGCGCCATACACCAAAGGGGCTGATACCAAACTGGCATTTTTTCTTTTCTTTTTTAATTGCCCTGCTCAACATGGAAATGATCGAATCTGTATTGCTTCTTCTCCAATCGTCTTTTTTCATACCCTTTCCATATTGCTGGTAACCGGAATCATCCGGAAATTCTTTTCCTGCAATGCGGTACGGATAAAAATAATCATCAAAATGAACGGCATCCACATCGTACCTGCTCACCACATCGGCTACTACCTGCACTACATACTGCTGCGCCTCTTTATTACCCGGATCAAAATAACGCTTATCACCGTAGGTTAAAAACCATCCGGGATGAAGTTTGGTAATGTGTGTGGCCGAAACGGAAGATTTATCAATATTAAACACGGCCCGGTATGGATTGATCCAGGCATGAAATACCATCCCGCGTTTATGCGTTTCCGCTATCATGAAAGCAAGCGGGTCGTAATAAGGCGCCGGGGGCTGTCCCTGTACGCCGGTAAGCCACTCGCTCCAGGGTTCATATTGCGAAGGGTAAAAGGCATCGGCGCAGGGCCGCACCTGTACGATCAATGCATTCAACCCATTGCGCTGGTGCATATCCAGTAGCCGGATAAACGCTGTTTTTTGTGAATCGCTGTTAAAACTCCCTTTACCGGGCCAGTCGATATTATCTACTGTAGCCACCCATACACCGCGAAATTCCGGTGTGGCCTGTGCCTTTAAGTTTCCAGGCAAGAGGCAATGGGCAATAATAAGCAGGCAACCCGCAACGGGCAGTCGCCGGTTTGCTATGCTCAATTTGAAAAATAATTTCATTTCGTTGGAAACATTAATGGGATTGACGGATTTTGTCCAAAAGTTTATTCAGGGTCTTAGCTTCCTTAGCGGATAATGCCTGTACGATTTTTTTAATTTCATCTTCCTGCAGATCGATTTTTTGTAATATCTTATTTCCTTTTTCGGTGATGGAAACATCCACCAGTCTTTTATCTGTTTTGCAGATGATCTTTCTTGCCAGCCCTTTAATAATAAGCCGGTCCACAATACGACTGGTATCACTCATCTTATCGAGCATCCGTTCCCTTATTTGCAGTGTTGATAAAGGGTTTTCACTGCCTCTTAAAATACGCAAAATATTAAATTGCTGCATGGTAAGATCCTCTTTATCAAATATCTGCTTCAACCGTTCTATTGTCCAGTTATAAGTGAAAATCAAATTAATGATGGCTTTCTGATGCTCACTTTTAAAGCTTCGCTGTTTAATATCTTTATCAATACTCATATAAAAATACTTTCCGGTGAAGGGCTGGGGTGAAGGGCCAAAGGTTAATTGACCATTCACTCTTATGAATTGGCCGCTATATTAATTTCTGATCCGTATTTTATAAATCCCGGGATCATTCATGTGGACGTCAATTTGTTTTTTGTTGTAAACTCATTCATATAAATTTTTATCAATATTATAAAATAGCTGATCAGTAAGGGGCCAAACACCAGCCCCATAAATCCAAATAATTTCAATCCGACAATTACTCCCAATACTGTGACCATTGGATGTACATTGCCTATTTTTTTTAATAGCCCCAGCCGGGTGATATAGTCTACATTTCCTGTTACAACAATACTATAAATCATAAGACCGGTAGCGGTTAAATTTTGATTGATCGTATACAGGTAGATCACCAATGGTATCCAAACGATCATGGTGCCCAACAAAGGAAAGAATGCAAAAACACCGGTTATAAACCCCCATAACCCCCAATCCTTTATCCCGAAAATTAAATAACCGATGGCCGCAAAAACACCCTGCACAAAGCAAATAACCGGTATCCCCAATGCATTGGCCCTGATCATGAGATCGGTTTCACTGGCAAGTTTCTCTACATTTTCAGGCTTCAGCGGAATAATATTGTCTAAATATTTTTCTATATCCCTACCGCTGTACAACAAATAATACAACAGAAAAAACAGCATGAGCAGGTTAGTTAAAATATTAAAGGTGCTGTTTAAAAATGATGGGATGTAGGTGGATATTTTTCTTGCAATAGATTCGGCATTTGCCGCGGTAAATAATTGTCGGCCGGTAGATGCTTCTAATTTATTTGAAAAAACTTCCAGGCCCTTTATCACTTCATGCTGGTTGTTTATCAATGAACTTATTTTGGGTGATATCAGCCGGACAGAAAAATAAACCGGTATTGCAATAACAACAATGCTGGCAATAATAAATAAAAGGGCCGTTAATCCTTTGCGCCATTTCTTTTTTATGGTTAGTGCATAATACCATTTCCGGGTAAGTATGTATAAAGTAACACCGCCCAAAAGTCCCGGTAAAAAGATATACAATTGAGTCATCAGCATAATACCCAGTGTAATAATTAAGCCGAGTAAAATAACCTGCCGCAGGTGATTATTGAAAATATTTGGCATTGGGTAAATGGTTGGTTGTTGTTGGTTGGTTGTTGTTGGTTGATTGTTGGTCGTTGGGTGATTCAACGATCAACCTTCTAATCTTTCCATACAGAAGCGCCTTCGCTGCAATTAGCACAAATGTCAATGTTTTTGCGGCTTTTCATCAGCTCGCCGCGAAACTGCTTATAATTATCGTTATTCCACACTTCTTTAAAAGATTGATTCTTCAGATTGCCCAGCTGGTGCATCGCGTCTTTATCAAAACAGCAGGGCACCACCAGGCCATCCCAGGTTATTACATTCGCATGTTGCATTTTCCAGCAACGGTTGGCCAATTTATTTTTGGCCGTATAGCTGCCATCCGTATTTTTTTTATATCTGCTGAATTTATCAATAGTGGGTATCAGGTTATTGGGATCTGTTTCATATTCATACACCTGGGCGGTTTTAAACCGAACCTCATCTACACCTACTTCCTTCGCTAACCTTTTAATATCACCTATCTGGTGCTCATTGGGCTTTACTACCAAAAACTGGAAAAAAACAAAAGGCGTTTTACTGTTCAGCGCTTTCTTCCATTTTACAATATTTTTAGCCCCGGCTATCACTTTATCCAGATTGCCCCCTACGCGGTATTGCCTGTACACATCCTGTGTAGTACCATCGATCGAAATGATCAATCTGTCCAGCCCGCTTTCTACCGTTCTTTTAGCAACTGCATCATTTAAATAGTGCGCATTGGTGGATGTGGCAGTGTAGATACCCTTGTCGCTTGCATATTTAACCATATCCAGGAAATCAGGGTTTAAATAAGGTTCTCCCTGGAAATAAAAGATCAGGTAAAGTAATTCTTTGTGAATTTCATCGATCGTCCTGGTGAAAAAATCCTTTTCCAGCATTCCCGTCGGGCGGGTAAAGGCTCTTAATCCGCTTGGGCACTCGGGGCACCGGAGATTGCAACTGGTAGTTGGCTCAAAAGAAATGGAAACCGGGTAGCCCCATTGAACAGGCTTATTCAACAACCTACCGGCATAAAAACTGCTCAGCACTTTTATCCCATTCCAAAATCTTTTGAATGTTAGCTTACTTGCGAGATTGATACTATCGTTCCAGTTAAAATCGGGCATACCTGCAAAAATACTGGTATTTAATCTGTTGAAGCACTAAAGAGGCAAAATGAAATTTATTTAGCGTATAAGCAGCGGGATGTTCAACGGGCAGCGTTCATCCGGGAGTATAATTTCAAAAAGCAAGACCAAATTTATGTCGTGCGGGCATTCCACAATTATTAAAAATTGTATTAGTCAGAATAAATGTGCAACCTCGCTTAAAGAATTCAGGTAATTTTCGTAAATTAACAGGGCCATCGCTCTCGTCTCACTTGGATAAGTATAATTAAATAAAACTATAATGAGAACTCGATCATTATTTCTTATCGCAGGATTTCTTTTTGTATTGCTGCCGGGTTGCCATAAAGAGCATTCTGATGAAGGAGGTAAGAAGTCAAAAACCAATCCTTTGCCTTCTGATTATCCCTTTGCTACCGGTTATTGTGATGGCGTTTCTTTAGGAATTCCCATACCTGATACAATTTATTATTTGCCTGTCTCAACAGGCCCTTTACCCGTATCCCTGCTGCTTGATATGCCTGCTGCAGGGAACCAGGGCAGCCAGGGTAGCTGTTCGGCCTGGGCTACCATTTACGGCGCAGGAACCCATTACATGCATTTTACAACAGCCAAACCTTATAGTGATACCGGCAACCTAAGTCCTAAATTTACTTACAACCAGATAACGAAAGGCGATTGCAAATGCACTGCTATCCTGGAACATTTATATCTTCTAAAAACATACGGAGCTTCTTCCTTACAACTAATGCCTTATGATGCCAGAGAATGTGCCATACAACCGGATAGCCTGCAAAAGGCCAGGGCAGAACCCTATAAAATCAAGGGTTGGCAGAAAGTAAATTTGCACGATCCTGCTTTGATCAAACGGGCGGTTTTAGAGCATAAGCCAGTGATATTTGCAATTACCACAGATGATGGATTTCAACAAATAGCTGCTCCTTATATATGGAAAAGCAGGGTTGGTTCAATTGGGCAGCCGCACGCAATGGTCATTACCGGTTATGATGATAATAAAAATGCATTTCGAATCATGAACTCGTGGAGTACCGCCTGGGGAGATGACGGCTTTGCCTGGATAGATTTCGACTTTTTTATGACCAATGTATTGGAGGGAGGTTATATAATCATATAATACAGTAAATTCAAAATAGAACTGCCAGTGAGTTAAGGTGCCTGGCAGTATATAATAGTGCTGTTTGCTTGTATTTAAAAAAGTAGTCCGGTAGTTTAAAGCGGGTATCAGCAAGTCTGCATTTATAACCAGGTGCTAAATAACAATACAAATGGAATTTATCTAACGGTCCGCATATCCGAATGATGGTTCTGTTACCCTGTTTTCCACATCTTCCGAAAGCATAATTTTTTCAGAAGCAAAACTCAATTTGTTTTTAGCAAACATTTCGTAATTGTTAAATATTACATTCAAAGTAATAAAATTCATTACATAGTTCCTGGTTACTGCAGGCAGGTACTTCTTAATATCCCAAAAAGTCGGATCGGCTTTACCACTTCTTCTTATTGCCTTTCTTACCCTGCCTACCCCGCAATTATAGCTGGCCACTACCATTAACCAATCGTCATTCACGTATTGTTTACTATCACGCAAATAACGGGCTGCGGTATGGGTGGCGATATTAAAATTTTTACGGTCATCCCTTTGTTTGACTGCCTTGTAAAATCCCTTTTCGCCTGTTTTCGCATCTTTAACCTTACCCAGCCTGGCAATATATTTTATGCCATATGCACTAGCTACTTCATCCATAATTTGCCAGTAGCCTACTGCACCTGCACGGGAAACCGCGTTCCCCTTGTACTCCGATTCCAATACCAATAGAATATTTAGCTCTTCGGGCAGATTGTATTTTTTCAAAATAGCAGCGGCTTTTGGTAAAAGGCTTTTGCCCATGGCATACATTTTACTTAGGTAATCCCTTTTTTTGCTGCTGAATTTTTCGATATACGGAATCATTTCCTCTTCATTGCCTTTTAAAATTTCCGGGAAAACAACGTTTGAGGCTGTGGTAATATCTCGTACCTCGGTATTCTTTTCCAATGATGCCAACAGGCGGTTTTTTACCGTATCTGCTTGATTTTGAGCAGATAAGCTTTCAATAACAAATAATAATATTACTATAATGAAAAAGTAAATAAATTTCTCCGATGCCCTTTGAAAGCTCATTTTTATTACCATACTTATATGTTTTAGTTATTATAAATAGGGTATAAAAAACAACCCTTTTTTGAATTACCACCCTTTATTTAATCATAAGGCGGCTTTTTAACAAGGCGAAGAGGCCGGAATGGTCAAAAAAATTTATCTTTTATAGAATGCTTTTATGCATTTTTAATGGGTTGGCCCAAAAACGTGCCAAAAACTTAGAATTAGGATTTATTATTCATTTCTTTTCAATTATCCTTCCCCGCCGGAGCTCAATTAGCTGTCTGTAGTACCCAAATCCATATTAACAGTCTATTTTTTTGCGCCAGGCGTTCATTATTAAAAAGAAACTCAATGCAATCAATCCATATATGAGGTGCCTGGTTTGGAGAAAGATAATTTTCTTCTTGGTTATTCATATTTCTTTTTCTATTTTTCACAAGAATTTGGTAGAATGATCGTGTTATGTTGCTGAAGAGGATTAAACGATTAACGCCAATTACATTTTCACAGTACAGGTTAACTCATAAGAAGGCGCTGTATTTTTACTGGTCTTTAACAAACCGGCATCAAAATGAATTTTTAATTTTTAAACCTAAATACAAATAAAATGAAAACATTACACTGTAGGGACGCGGGATTTGACTGCCAGGGTGTTATACGCGCCAATACCGAAGAGGAAGTATTGAACCAGGTTTCCCAGCATGCACTTGAAGTACATCATGTTTCGGTAACCCCGGAGATGGCCGAACAACTAAAAACGCTCATTAAAGACGAGGAAGGCTAGCATAAAGATTTAACTCTTTTATCAAAATTTCCAGGTTACCTGGGAGCGCTCACCTATAAAGCATTTGAGTTGTCTGAAGAAGATTGTGTATGCCGATGCGCGTTCATTTGGCCGGGATCTGTATGGGCGGCATCAGCAGCCTGCGCGCCAGGTAGCGGTTAAATGAAATTTATTTAACGATCCGAGTATCCCTGCAAGGAATTTGTTGCATTTTTTTCCAAATCTGCCGCAAGTATAATTTTTTCGGGAGCAAAACTCAATTTGTGTTTTGCGAACATTTCATAATTATTAAAAATTACATTCAATGTAATAAAATTCATAACATAGGCCCTGGTTTCAGCTGGCAGGTAAGTCTTTATATCCCAAAACCCGGGATTGGCTTTGCCGCTTCTTTTCATAGCTTTCCATACATTGCCTACACCGCAATTGTAACTGGCTACTACCAGCAGCCAATTGTCATCAAGGTTTCGGCTTCGGTCGCGCAGATAACGGGCAGCAGTATGGGTTGCAATAATAAAATTTTTACGGTCATCCTTTAATTTGATTGCTGCCGCGTACTTTTTATCGCCTTTCTTTCCCTTTAGCTTTAACAGTTTTTTCTTTTCAGCGAAACTCAATCGTGCAACATATTTCATACCGTATTCCCCGGCCACCTGATCCATAATTTGCCAATAGCCAACAGCGCCTGCTTTGGAAACTGCATTTCCGTTATAAGCGGATTCCAATGTCAATAATATTCTTAACTCTGCCGGAAGATCATATTTTTTCAGGATAGTTGTTGTTTTAGGAAAAAAGCTTTTTCCTTTCGTATACATTCTTACAAGGTAGTCTCTTCTTTTGCTGCAAAATTTCTCAATATAAGGCAGCATCTCTTCTTCATTACCTTTTAAAATTTCGGGAAAAATGACATTGGATCTTTTAATGGTATACCCTTGCCGGCCTTTTTTTTCAAGTGCTGCCAATAAAGATTTTCTTGTGGTATCTGTTTGATTTTGAGCCGCTACACTTTGAATAATAAATAACAGGGTGAAAAAAACAATGGATTTCCGTGTGGCCCCGGCCAGGAGTATCCTTAATGCCATACTCATATAATTTATTTGTAATGCAAAGATTTTCAAGGCAAACGGGTACGCTTTCATATTATTGCTTTGATAATTTTAAAGGTGGCTTTTTAACCAATTTATAACCCCAAAGCCGGAAGCGTATCAAAATTTATCTTTTTATATAAACGCTTTTCTGCATTTTTACATGCATTTACCTAAACGTGGCAAAAAAGAAGAAAAAACGATTTACGGGCACATTTACTTTTATTTTATTGGTGTTAGCTACTATGGCTGCAGGTACCTGGTATATTACCCGTTATCTTAACCGCCCCAAATTTGTTCGCTATCCTGCATTTGGAATCGATATCCCGGTTAATTATGCTATTCATGGTATTGATGTGAGCAGGCACCAGGCGGTGATAGACTGGAAAGATGTGAAAGCCATGCAGATAAATGATGTACGGATCGGGTTCGGTTTTATGAAAGCCACCGAAGGAATAGAAAGCGTGGACGGCCGGTTCCGGAAGAATTGGTTTGAAGCAAAGCAAGCCGGGGTGCCCCGTGGCGCTTATCATTTTTTTAATGCCGGCAAAAGTGGCAAGGCACAGGCTGAAAATTTTATAGAAACTGTTAATCTCGAAAAAGGCGACCTGCCCCCGGTATTGGATGTAGAACAAATAAGGGGCACCAGTGTAGCCAATCTGCAGCTAAGAGTGAGTGATTGGATAAAAGCTGTGGAAAAACATTACAAAGTAAAACCGATCATTTACACCAATGCGGATTTTTATGAAAACTACCTGGCCGGAAAGTTTGATGATTATCCATTATGGGTAGCTCATTACCTGGTAAAAGATAAGCCACGAATAAAACGAAACTGGATATTCTGGCAGCACAATGAAACCGGCCGGGTAAATGGTATCAACGCGTTTGTTGATTTTAATGTATTCAACGGCGACAGTATTGATTTTAATAATCTATTAATGAAAAACTGATCGAAATTTATTTATTTCTGTTAATTTCAATGAACATAATTACCCATTCTTTGTCATAAATATATGGAGCCAGAAGTAAAAGAATTTTTGGTTAAAATAGTACAATCCCTTTCGATGGGCTTGCTTTGGATGCTGGTTAACATGAGCATCGGGATATACTATGGATTTGCTTTTTTTGAAGGAAGCCCAACAATCGGCAACTACCTGTATTATGTAGGTTTCCTGGTTACTCTTACGCTGCTGATCTTGTATTTGAGAAAAAAATGGAAGGGTTGGGAGGAAATTAATTATTAGTGGAACTACTATGATCGGCCACAATAACCCACTTGTTTTTATCCTTACGGAACAACAATGTAAATGACCCGCCAATGTCCCCGATACTCCGGGTCAAATGCCATTTGCCCACCACAAAATAGTAGATCTCCGATAAGCGTTTTACTTCAAGCAATTCAAATTGCAGTTTTCCCATCGCGGCGGTATCCGGGTAATTTTTTTTATAATTATCCAATGTTTTTTGCCAACCGTAAGTAACCCCGCCTTTGCCGATAAACATTAATGAATCATTATTCCAGTAAGTATTCATAAAAGAGGCGATGTTGCCATTGTTCCATTCCGTTGTTTGTTGGGCCAATACTTTTTTAACAGCAATTGCATCTTTGTCATTACTTTGAGCAAACGATATCGTAACAATAGAAAATAAAAGGATGAATAAAAGAGGCGCCTTTCCCATAATTAAAATTTTATGGCCCAAGTTAATTAAATTATGATCAAAGGCACCAGGGCAGGAAAGGTTTAATGCTTATGATGCGTGGAAGCACATTTACTCCGGTGGCACAAACGGTAATTGTAATAATGTGCACCGATGATCAGCGGAACCGCAAAAATTAAAAACCAGTTTTCAACGGGATGAAAAAATTGTTTTAGCGCGAGGAAGATAAAACCGGCGGAAAAAATAAAAACCGGCACCCAGGAACGGTGGTGTTTCACATACCCATGAAATAACGAATAGGAGCCTACCACAAAGGCAAGCCCGATCATTCCCCACTCAAAAAATAAGTTGTGAATTATATTAATACCAAAAACAGGTAGGCTGGAAACCAGCACAGGCAATAGTGCACAGTGAATAGCACAGGCTACAGAAGTAGCAATACCCATTATATCCCAATTGATTTTTGTATCCATTTAGAATATCAAAGATAATATATTTGCAATAACGTTGCAAGTATTAAATTACGATAAGTTTACAAAACAAGGTTTAATTAACAATGGTTTGAATGTAACTTTACCAGAAAATATACAGGATGATTAGAAAGTGGCATTGGTACGTTGGTTTTTTTATATTGTTGTTCGGGGTGTATTTTTTATACTTTTTTACCCAGGAAGGTTTCTCCCAATCGAAGCTTCCTGTGATCAGCGATGTACAAGCATTTTCATTTACCAATCAAAACGGGAAAAGCGTTACACACAGGGATATAGAAGGAAAAGTATATGTAGCGGAGTATTTTTTTACTACCTGCAAAGGAATCTGCCCGAGGATGAATGCCAATATGAGAAGGGTATACGATGCTTATAAAAATGACAGTAGCTTTATGATCATCTCACATACCTGTATGCCCGAAACAGATTCGGTGCCCGTTCTTAAAAAATATGAACAGAAAATGCTGGAAGGCAAGCTCTACAAAAATGAGGATGGATCTTACAAGATCGGGTTTGATTCAACCATGGCCGGTAATCAACCTCCCCTGAACAGTAGCTGGAATTTTGTAACCGGGGATAAATCGGCTTTATACAAAATGGCAAGGCAGAGTTATATGATCGATAATAATAAACCAGATACCGCAGCTAACATTTCGGACCAGTTTATACACACACAGTTTTTCGCGCTGGTAGATAAGCAGGGCAGGGTGAGGGATATTTACGACGGATTGAAGGAAGACGAAATACAGAAATTGTTGAACGATGTTAAAGAGCTGCTGAAAGATAAATATCAAAGCAGAAGTCTTAATTAAGTACTTAGTACTGGATACTTAGTACTTAGATTGGAAACACTAAACAGGAAACAGATGGTACTCGATATTCTAAAAAAAAATAAGCTGAGTGTTACAGACGGCCGTAAAAAAATATTAGAATTATTTTTAAGCAGTGATGGGGCATTGGCACATGCCGATATTGAAAAATATACCGGCGAAAATTTTGACAGGGTAACTGTATACCGCACGTTGCAGACTTTTGTTGAAAAAGGCATTATTCATCATATTCCTACAACTGATAATTCTATTTTATATGCTTTGTGCAAAGACGACTGCGAAGCAGGGCATCACCACGATAACCATGTTCACTTTATCTGTGATGAATGCAGCAAAACTATTTGTTTGGAAGATGTAACCATCCCGCACGTGAAGTTGCCGAAAGGATTTACACCAAACCATGCGGAAATGGTGGTTAGCGGTATTTGCGATGATTGTAAGTGAAGATGCTGCCTTCTACCTCCTGTCAGCCGCCTGTCTCCCTTCCATTTCTCCCTTCACAAATTCCATCAATAATTTTATTTGTTCGGGAGAAAAATCAAACTTCAAGCCGGCAACTTCAAAAAGCTGCGGCAATGTTTTAGTTGCTCCCAGGCTAAGGGCATTGCAATAATTGTCCATCGCCAATTCCTTATTTGCTTTGAACTGCCTCCACAGTCCCAGTGCACCTAACTGTGCTATACCATATTCAATATAATAAAACGGCACTTCAAATAAATGCAACTGCCTTTGCCAAAGATTACTGCGGTAATTTTCCAGTCCGCTGTAATCAATTACATCATCCCGGAATTCGTTTAGTGTCTCGTTCCATTGAATGGTTCTTTCTTCAAGGGTATGACCGGGATTTTCGTATATCCAATGCTGGAATTTATCGATCGTTGCTATCCACGGAAAAATGGTGATCACCCTTTCCAACTCGTACCAGCGCGCCTTTTTTAATTGCGCATCATCATTAAAAAATACATCCCAATGCTCCATGCTAAAAAGCTCCATTGCCATACTGGCTACTTCTGCAATTTCCATCGGGTACTCTTTAAAACCGGTTAGTGGTAACGGGTGTGCTAAAAAAGAATGAACTGCATGGCCGCCTTCATGCACCATTGTTACCAGGTCCTGCATCTGCCCGGCCGCATTCATAAAAATAAAGGGAGCCCCGCTTTCTGCCAAAGGGCAGTTATATCCGCCCGGAGCCTTACCCATCCTGCTTTCCAGGTCGAGGTGTTTTAAGGCATTCATTTTTGCAAGGCATTCGCCAAAAAAAGGGCGGAGCTTTGAAAAACATTCAATTGATTTATTGATCAGCTCTTCGCCTGTTTTAAATGGTTGCAGCGATGGAGAACCTTCCGGCTCTGCTTCTGTATCCCATGGACGCAATTTATCCAGCCCTAATTTTTCTTTCTTCTTTTTATAAATTAAGTTTACCAATGGTAATACATGTTGCTTTACAGCGTCATGAAATGCATAGCAATCTTCTTTTGTATAATCAAACCTTCCTAATTCTTTGAAACGGTAATCCCGGTAATTGGCAAAGCCGGCATTTAATGCTTCGGCATTGCGTTTTTCCAATAACTGGTTGTACAGTTTATTGAGCTCGTCTTTATCGTGTAATCTTCTTTCCTGGATTTTCCGGTATACTTCTTCCCTTAAATTCCGGTCGTGACTTTCAAGTAATTTCGCTGCCTGTTGCAGCGTATACTCATGACTGTTAATGGTTACGGTCATCTTACCGGAAATTACACCAAACTGCTGTTGCAATACGGCCAGTTCCGACTGCAGGGGAATATTTTCTTCCCTGAATAACTCAATACTTTTACGTAAGGTACGCAGGTAGGTAAAATATTTAGCCGTATCCAGTTCTTTAGCCAGTGGATGATTGATTAGTTTTTTATTTAATGCGTCGGCATAAGGTTGAATACGGGGTTGCAGTTCGATGCAATAATAATTAAATGCTTCTTCCAGCGCCTTGTTTTCTGTATCGCAGGTCATTTTTATCTGGCGCCAGCAGGCGTCTTCACTTATTACCGCTTCCAGTTCACTTTGGTCCAGTAACCATTGATCCAGGGTTTCTATTGAATCGATATTTCTTTCGAGTAAATCCTTAAAGAAGGGCTCAAGATTTTGCCAGTCGGTTACCGTAAAATTTGCGGGAACAAAATGTCGGGCGATTTTTTGTATATCGGCAGTGTACATGGAAAATATTTAGTGATTCCCAAAATTCCTAAGGGGCAATGCTATTAAATTAGGATTTTATGCCTGAAAATTAAGTATTTATTACTGAGTGCTGTTAAGTTAAATGTTCAATACTCACAATGAACAAGTGGACCAGTATTGCTTAACTTAAAAACATTTGGAAAAGCATGAAAGGAAGCCCGTTTCCAGGTTTTCCTGGAAGGCTGGAGGCTAGGCCATCTTCCTGGGTGAGTTTATCTTTTTAGGTGGAGCGGCCTTAACGCTTCCTGGTTTGGTTTCCGTTGTTTTAGCTTTTGGAGTTATAGTATCATGTGATATAGCATCGGCTTCATGATTTTCAGACAATTTAATTTCTACTTCGTTGGCAATTAAAAGAGCAAACCATTTCACCATCTTTTTCATATCACTTCCGTAAACTCTTACAAAGTCCATATCAGGATATACTTTTTCGAAATATTCTTTGATAGTCTTTGCATCCGCTTTTCCATCAGGCAAAAGTTCCGCGCTGTTTTTCATGGCAGTAAAAACCTCTACCAGGTTCACATTATCCTTTGTTGTAAAAACTTCAATACTTTCCAGGTGAGAAAAATTATGCAAACGGGTGCTTACAAATTTGTTGCTTTTGTCTTCCAGCGATTTCACAATGCCCCCATCTGCTTTTGAAGACATCAATTCGTATAAACCGCCTAAGCCGGTTACTGAAACTAGTCTGTTGTAATCCATACTATCAATATTTTTTTAGGGTTGCAAGTTAGCAGTAAAAATGCAAAATTGATTACAAAATTAATTAACACCCTTACCCCGGGCAGCCTTGCCTGTTTATGCTGGAAATACATTTATTAAGCGTTTCCTGCGCAAATTACCCGGTTTTTAGAAAACCGAAAGAAGCAGGCCGCATAAGGCACTTCAATAACCTGCCTTGCAGTAAATGATTACAACCAGGAAAAAGAATCGTTTAATAATATCCCCACAGGATGAAGAATGATGTCGGTGCAACCCTTTAGGTCGATATTTTTTAAGCACCCTTTTTAAAAACATCTTCTTATTTTTTGTCATTAATACACTCGTATAAATTCTGCACATCTTCGAGTTTGAACAATTGTGTGCCATCATTCATTGTGGCGGCAGATCCGCAAGCCACTCCAAAATTAATAACCTGTTGTAAGTGTTGTTTTTGTTGTAGCATAAACGTAATGCCTGCTACCATGCTGTCTCCCGCACCTACCGTACTTTTCTTTTTTACAGATGGAGCAGCGGCAAAATATTTTTTTTCACCGGTTACCAGCCAGGCTCCATCGGGGCCCATGGATACGGCAATTAATTCTGCAAAACCATCCCTAACAGCTTGTTGTGCGGCATCGGGTACTTCGTTGCTGGCAAGCCTGGCTACACTAAGCATCTTGCACAATTCTCCAATATTGGGCTTTATCAAAAAAGCATGTTTCCCTTTCAAGGCCTGTAAGGCTGCACCGGAAGTATCTACAATACATTTCGCTCCGACGGCATTGGCTGTTTTTACAATCAGGCCATAAAAATAATCAGGCAGGCCCGGGGGCAAACTTCCGCTTGCTACTACATATTCAGGTCCAAAGGAAAGTATATCTTCAATAAGGTCTTTTACTACCTGCTGTTCAATTGATCGTCCGGGAAATGTAAACCTGAACTGGTTATTGGTTTCAGATTCCAGCACCACCCAATTCTCCCTGGTTTCCACGGTAGAGTTGATAGAATGAAACTGGATGCCTTCATTCGTTAGCAGGCCTTTCAGCATTTCTCCATTGTATCCACCAGCGGGAAAAAGTGCCACGGAAGAAGCCTTCAATTTTTTCAAAGCCTTGCTCACATTAATTCCTCCGCCACCGGGCTCATTCAACACATTTGTACATCTTTGTTTTGACTCGGATTCTATGAGGTCGGTAGTGGTGCTTTTATCAATTGCCGGATTTAAGGTTACGGTTATTATGGTACTGCTGTTCATGTAAAATAAATTATGAGTTCTTGAATTTCGAATCGCACTGTTGGTTCCCAGTTTGAGAGCGCAAAGTTCGCCTACCTTTTCAATAATTCACCATGAAATAATCAGTTGGTTGTATGATTTACGTCCAGCCCCCCTGCCCCCAAGGGGGGTTCTTGGTTTCTGCTGATTTGGATAGCCTTCTAATAGCAAGGAGGGCTCACTCGACGATTTAGGAAACCCAGCCAAATTAAAGAACAGGCTATCCCCATTGGCCAGGGTAACAAGGCCGCAGAAACTCTCCTCCATTTCGAAAAGCAACGGGCAATCGCAGGGTATAAGAACCCCCCTTGGGGGGCAGGGGGGCCGATCCCAAATAAATTTTAATACTCGCCTGTTTTTAGGTACC
>JBDTVX010000017.1:0-26660 GCA_040007015.1 Ferruginibacter sp.
GGCCGGAGATTGAAGATGACTGGCATAATTTTACAGCATTGAATATGCCCGAAAACCATACCGCACGTGATATGCAGGATACATTTTATATCAGCCAAAACCCCGATTGGGTATTGCGTACGCATACCTCGAGTGTACAGGTAAGGGAGATGGAGAAGGGCAAATTACCCATTCGCATTATTTGCCCCGGCAGGGTGTATCGCAATGAAACCATCAGTGCAAGGGCCCATTGTTTTTTTCACCAGGTAGAAGGGTTATACATCGCGGAAAATGTATCATTTGCAGATCTGAAACAAACCTTGTATTTTTTTGTGCAGGAAATGTTTGGTAAAGATTTTAAAGTTCGTTTTCGTCCGAGCTATTTCCCATTTACAGAACCCAGCGCAGAAATGGATATTAGTTGCCTGATATGCGGGGGTACCGGTTGTAACGTATGTAAGCATACGGGCTGGGTAGAAATTTTAGGTTGCGGAATGGTGCATCCCAACTTATTGGAAAATTGCGGGATAGACAGCAACAAGTACACTGGTTTTGCATTTGGTATGGGTATAGAAAGAATTACGATGCTAAAATACCAGGTAAAAGACCTAAGGTTATTCAGTGAAAACGATCTGCGGTTTTTAAGACAGTTTATACCCGCAGTATAATGTGCTGATTAGCCAAGGTGCTATTGTGCTAATTTTCTAAATCCGAATACTCTGTTCTTTGGGAGGCTCTTCATAATGCAATGTGCTAATATGCTAATTCTTTAAATCCGAATACTCTGTTCTTTGGGAGGCACTCCATCATACAATGTGCTGATTAGCCAATGTGCTAATGTGCTAATTTAGTAAATCCGAATATTCTGTTCTTTGGGAGGCACTCCATCATACAATGTGCTGATTAGCCAATGTGCGAATGTGCTAATTTATTAAATTCGAATACTCTGTTCTTTCGGAGGCACTCATAATACAATGTGCTGATTAGCTAATGTGCTAATTTATTAAATCCGAATACTCTGTTCTTTCGGAGGCGCTGCGGTAGTACATTTACAAATTGGCTAATTAGCAAATTTGTCTTGCGTAGAACAATTTCCCCAAACCCAATTCAATTTTTTTTAACATGATTTATGTGGCTATGCCAATTTAGTATTACTGCTGAATATTATGTTATTGGCATTATAATTGAAATCTGCCCTATTAAATACAACGGATAATTTAAAACTAAAAACGGTACGATGAAACTTCTGAAATATAGCTTCGGCTTAATGATTATAGCCGGTTTATTAACCGCATGCTCTGTCTCGAAAGAGGGAAGAACAATAAAAAAAAGCATCAATGGAAGCTGGACTCTCCAAACCGTTAACACAGAAGGAATCACCGCAAAATTTGCTGCAAAAGTTTTTAATGAAGCCGACCTCGATTGTTTTATAGGGAGCAGCTGGAATTTTATTTCAAATAATAGCTCAGGTTCTTATACGCTTGTCGGAGGCCCGGCAGGCTGTTCAACTTTGCAAAGAAATATTCGCTGGTCGATATATGAACAAAAAGATGCGCCAAAAGAATTTCAATTTAAAAGACTCGACGAAAAGAATAATCCCCTGGACGATAATAACGGGTTCAGGTTAAGTGTAACAATGCCGGATGACAATACCATGCAATTAAAATCAGCTATTACTTTTGAAGGAAAGCCCGGAAATATTGTATACAATTTTGTAAAAAAATAAATTTAAAATCAATAAACTATGAAACAGGTTTTTGGAAAAACGATGATATTTATTGCTGGGGCAATGATCATTTGTTCGGGTTGTGATACCACAAGAAATATGAATAAAGCGCAGAAAGGCGCTGTAATCGGGTCTACAGGCGGCGCGGTGATTGGCGGCGTTATTGGCAATAATGTTGGCAACAAAAACAATACGGCATTGGGTGCTATCATTGGGGCCGTGGTTGGGGGCGTAGCGGGTGGCCTGATTGGCAATAAAATGGATAAGCAGGCGGAAGCCATTAAATCGGAAATACCCGGAGCGGAAGTTACCCGTGTAGGAGAAGGTATCAATGTGACATTTAGTGAAAATAATCCTGATGGTTCAAAGGCAGGCGTTTATTTCGCTACCGCTATGTATGATATCAATTCAAATTCAAAACTTGCCCTGACCAAATTGATAAAAGTATTTAACAGTTATCCTGAAACAAATATTTTAATTGAAGGGCATACCGATGATGTGGGAACGCCGGCTTACAATGAAACCCTTTCTAAAAACAGGGCAAACGAAGTAGGGAGTTATTTAAAATCTGCGGGTATAGAAAGCTCACGGTTAACGATCAAATGGTATGGCGAGATGCAACCAAAAGTAGATAATACTTCCGATGCAAACAGGGCGCAAAACAGGAGGGTTGAATTTGCTATCACCGCCAATGATAAAATGAAAGAAGCAGCAGCGAAAGAAGCGGCAAACAACTAATTTTATGCTGATTTGATGAGGTCTGATGCCTGATTTTGAGTAGTGATGGAATGGAATGTTTTTTAATATGTTTAAAACCAAAGTTTCCAAAGGTCATTCAGAGGCATCCATATCACAGCGACCTAAAATCAGACATCAGACCTCATCAAATCAGACATTAAAATCAGGCATCTTCAAATCAGTCATCAGGCATAATTGTCCTATTTTTGATACATGATAAAAACTATTTGTGTAGCAGGTGCGGGTACTATGGGCTGTGGCATCGCATTGGTAGCTGCACAAAGCGGATTTAATACCGTAGTGTTTGACGTTAACGAAAACGTGCTTGAAAAATCCGCCACCGCCATTCAAAATAATATTCATTACCTGGTTGATAAAAAAAAAATAACCGCTGCTGAAGGAGCAATAATTTTCAACCGGATTCAACTAGTCGGCGATGCAAATAAATGCATCGCTGATCTTTTTATAGAAGCCATTATTGAAAAGATGGATGCCAAGATTGCACTCTTTAATCAATTCGCTTCGTTCAATGATGCCGGTTCAATTTTAGCCAGCAATACATCCTCACTGTCCGTTTCAACTATTCAGTCAGCCATTGTTTACCCTGAAAGAGTAATTGGTATGCATTTTTTTAACCCCGCCCCTGTTATGAAACTGGTGGAAGTAGTAAAAGGGAAAAAAACCAGCGAGGCAACAGCGCAAACGATTGATGAGCTTTGTAAAATAATGGGAAAAATCCCTGTACATTGCAATGACGCGCCAGGCTTTATTGTAAACAGGATAGCCCGTCATTATTACCTGGAAGCAATGAAAATAGTGGAATCAGGGATTGCTACCATTGAAAATGTGGATGCAGTGATGGAGGCTTCCGGATTTAAAATGGGGCCCTTTAAACTAATGGATATCATTGGTATGGATATCAACCTGGCGGTATCAAAAAGTCTCTATGATGCTTTCAATCATACCGAAAGATTTGCACCCGCCGGGCTGCAGGAAGAAAAAGTTGCAAAGGGAGAATTGGGTAGAAAAACCGGAAAGGGTTTTTATAACTATCCCCCCGCAGCCAGGGGTAGCTCACTTTAAAATTGCTCATCAATTAAAATCCTTTTATTATTGCAATCGACCAATTCAGCAATAAGCGATTTTCAGATCACACCACTAAGCGACCGGTCGGTGCTGGTGAGTTTTGGAAATATAATTGATCCGTCAATTAATGAAAAGGTGTTGTTTTTACACAGAGCATTACTGCGATCCCGGTTTGAAGGTTTTGTAGAATCTGTTCCCGCATATGCCTCTTTAGCCATTTTTTATGACGTGCCCCAAATAAGAAGGCATGCCCAATCTTCGGCCTTTGCTTTTGTTAAAAAATGCCTGCATCAATTATTACAGCAAAGATATGCTGCAAGTGAACCGGTGGATCCGATTACAAGGATCCCTGTTTGTTATGATGCTGAATTTGGAATTGATATTGGGAAAGTGGCTGAAGGCCACCGGTTAACCATAGACGAAGTAATAAGCCTCCACACCTCGGTTATTTACAGGGTTTATATGATTGGCTTTATGCCCGGATTTGCATATATGGGTACGGTAACTGAAAAATTGATTACGCCAAGAAAAGATCAGCCCGCGCTGTATGTACCCGCAGGAAGCGTTGGTATTGCAGGGGCGCAAACGGGCATCTATCCAATTGATTCTCCCGGCGGATGGCATATAATCGGCAAAACTCCGCTACGGTTATTTGATACAAATAATTTATCCCCTTGTTTACTTTCGGCAGGAGACCAGGTGCAATTTGTTTCAATCGATAAAAATGAATTTAAAAGAACCGATGTCCATTAAAATTATCAAACCGGGAATGTTTGCCACTATCCAGGATCTGGGCAGAAATGGTTACCGGTCTGTTGGTATCGGGCCGGGAGGCGCAATGGATTTTTTTGCAGCATCCATTGCAAATTTTTTAGTCGGCAATGATGCAAAATGCCCGGTCATTGAAATGCATTTCCCTGCCGCAGAAATTTTATTTGAAGAAGACGCGCTGGTAAGCATTACAGGAGGAGATTTTGACGGGTATGCAGATGATGAACCTGTGGGATCATGGAAACCGTTCTTAATAAAAAAGAATAAAAGCCTGTGGTTTAAAAAGCCGGTGCATGGAGTAAGAATTTATCTTTCCATTCACGGCGGCATAGCGTCAGGCAATTGGTTGAATAGCTTTAGTACGCATACAAAAGTAAAAGCGGGAGGCCACAAAGGAAGGCCGTTATTAAAAGGAGATATCATTCCGTTTGATTCAACAGGCTCTTTAATGCCAATTGAAAGCTTTCCGGCCTTAGCCGGGATGATCGGCCCGGTTTATCAGCCGGCCAATATTTTCCGTTGCATTGCCGGCCCGGAATGGAACCTGGTAAATCATGAATCCCAAGCAAAGTTTTCCCTTTTACCATTTTCCATAACGAATCAATCCGATAGGATGGGTTATCGTTTAAAAGGGCGCGGGCTTGCATTGCAGGAACCGGTTCAGTTAGTATCATCACCTGTTGATTCAGGCACCATACAATTATTGCCTAACGGGCAACTGATTGTTTTAATGGCCGATCATCAAACTACAGGGGGTTATCCAAGAATTGCCAATGTGATTGGCGCCGATTTACCGAAACTTGCACAATCTCCCATTCATAGTGAATTGAAATTTAAACTGATTGGTGTTGAAAGCGCGGAGGAATTCTTATTTTTATTGTATCAAACATTAGAATCAATAAAGGATATTTGTAAAAATTATTATGATGCATATAGACATCAATTGTGATATCGGCGAGGGTATCGGTAATGAAGAATTGCTGGTACCTTTTATCAGTTCGGCAAATATCGCCTGTGGCTTTCATGCGAGTGATGAAAATGAGATGAAAAGAATGGTAGCGCTTTGTTTACAATACGGAGTTGCCATTGGCGCGCATCCGTCATTTCCCGACCGGGAAAATTTTGGAAGGGCAGCAATGAATTTGACCGCTCAAAAAATCCAGCAGCTTATCAAAGAGCAATTAAAAGCGCTTAACAAAATAGTGCTTGCAGCAGGAGGAAGGATGCATCACGTAAAACCACATGGGGCTTTATATAATATGGCTGCCAAAGATACCCTGTTGGCAATGTCTGTGGCAGAAGCCGTTAAAGATTTTGACGACTCATTAATTTATTACGGGTTATCAGGCTCCGTGATGATCGATGAAGCAGTGGAATCGGGCTTGCGCATTGCGCATGAAGCGTTTGCAGACAGAACCTATCAACCGGATGGTTCATTAACACCAAGGACATATCCCGGGTCTTTGATAACCGATGCGGGCCAGGTTATCGCACAGGTGATGCAAATGATCGATAAAAAAATGGTAACCGCTACCAATGGAGAACATATTTCAATACAGGCAGATACCATTTGTATACATGGTGATGGATCAAATGCAGTTGAATTCTTGAAAAAAATAAATGATAGTCTACTTGCTGGAGGTATTTTAATAAAGAAAATAGAATGAGTACCTCACCCCCCGCCCACTCCAAAGGAGTGGAAGCCAGGGCCTTCGGATGCCAGGCTCTTTTCAAAAGTGGAAACAGTCATCAAGCGTAAATTGTAATTTCCATTTAGCTATATCATTTATACTTAATGCTCATGTCTCCTTTCTCAGAAGAAGCTTTTCACCAGCAGGGTTCGGCTTCCTCTCCTTTGTAGAGGGCGGGGAGTGAGGTCACGTAAGACCTTCAACAACTTAAAATAATAAAAAAATCTATTCACTGAAAAAAAAGGTAACATATTCAGGAGCATTGATGGGTGCCGCATTTTTAATGGCGACATCTGCCATTGGTCCCGGCTTTATTACACAAACCACAAAATTCACAGCAGAACTGGCAGCCAGTTTTGGATTTGTAATTTTAGTTTCAGTAGCATTGGATATCGGCGCACAATTAAATATATGGCGTATCATCAGCGTAAGTAAATTATATGCACCCGATCTCGCAAATACTATTTTACAAGGCGCCGGATTGTTCTTAACTATATTAGTTGTTATTGGAGGTATTGCCTTCAGCATTGGCAATATTGCCGGGTGCGGATTGGGAATGCAGGTATTGTTTGGATGGGATGTAAAAACGGGCGCCGCCATCAGTTGCGTAATATCAGTGATGATCTTTTCAATCAGGGAGGCTGGTATGGCAATGGATTGGTTTGCAAAACTGCTTGGTTTTATCATGATCGGTTTAACTGTGTTTGTTGCCATTCAATCTCATCCCCCTGTTGGAGAAGCCATCTTTAAATCATTTGTACCTGATAAAATAGATGAAACCATTATCCTTACGATCGTGGGAGGAACGGTAGGCGGTTATATTAGTTTTGCAGGGGCGCATCGTTTACTCGATGCCGGTATTTCCGGCGAAAAAAACCTGCGGAAAGTTTCTGTTAGTTCTGTTACTGCCCTCATGATCGCTGCCATCATGCGGATCGTTTTATTTTTAGCGGCGCTTGGAATTGTCAGCCAGGGTATATCGCTGGATCCTAAAAACCCCGCTGCCACTGTGTTTCAGTCTGCAGCCGGCATGGTAGGGTATAAATTATTTGGCCTGGTGATCTGGAGTGCAGCAATTACCTCGGTAGTTGGTTCAGCTTTCACATCGGTTTCTTTTATGAAAACATTGAGTCCATTTATATTGAAGCATCTCCGGTATTTTATTATTGGGTTTATATTTTTTTCCACGGTTATTTTTCTTTGCGTGGGCGAACCGGTTAAAGTATTGATATTTGCCGGTGGATTGAACGGGTTGATTCTTCCCGTAGCGCTATCACTGATTTTAACAGGAGCATTTAAAAAAAGCATTATTGGCAATTACAGGCATCCATACTGGATGCAGGTTGCCGGCTGGATGGTGGTCATTGCGATGACCTATCTGGGGACGAAAGGAATAATAAATTTATTTTGATCAGCCATATACAAACGCATCCTTTACTTTTGCGGTTGCATATAAATTTTTAATATGGTTTTAGTTACAGGCGGCGCCGGTTTATTGGGAAGCGAATTGATCAAACAACTGCTTTCAAGGGGCAGCGAGGTGAGGGCTATTTATAATAAGACGCCATTGCACGATTTTCATTCAAACGATCTTCATCAATTCCAATGTAATATCCTGGATACAATGGGTTTGGAAGAAGCAATGCAGGATGTGAGCGGGGTATACCATTGTGCTGCCATTGTAACCTTTGATCCGTCACGCAAGTGGGAATTGTTTAAAATAAATATAGAAGGCACTGCAAACGTAGTAAACGCGGCCCTAACCACCGGCGTAAAAAAAATGGTGCATGTGAGTTCGGTTGCGGCATTGGGAAGGATCAGGGAAAATGAACCCGTTAATGAAAGCATGAACTGGACAGAAGAAACCAGCAACAGTAATTATGGGCAAAGTAAATATTTGGGTGAGCTGGAAGTGTGGCGGGGCATCGGTGAAGGGTTGGATGCCATAATCGTAAACCCGGTAATAATATTTGGAGAGGGGGATTGGAACGCAGGGAGCTCGCAGATCTTTAAAAGTATATACAATGAATTTCCCTGGTATACAGAAGGTATTACCGGCTTTGTGGATGTACGGGATGTTGCAAAAGCAATGATTGCATTGATGGAAAGTAATATCAGTAGCGAACGTTTTATTATCAGCGCTGAAAACAGGAGTTACCGGGAGGTATTTAATCTCATTGCCCATGCCTTTGGTAAAAAACAACCGTATAAAAAAGTAACCCCATTTATGGCAGGTATCATCTGGAGACTGGAAGCGGTTAAAAAACTTTTTACCCGTAAAAACCCTTTGATAACAAAAGAATCAGCCGGCACAGCATTGGCAAATGCCTATTTTGAGAATAGTAAACTGCTGAAATTTTTACCGGATTTTCATTACAGGTCAATTGAAGAAACTATAATTGAAACCTGTGCACGAATGCAACATAAGCTTAACAATCATTAGCCTATATTCGTGAATGCAATATGCAGATTTACTAATTTGCTAATGTGCTGATTTGTTATCGGTGGTAACATTCAAATATAGAAACCACCCGAACTATATTTAAAATCCATTTCAATAAAATAATTATGAAAACAACCGCGTTCTTTTTAGTCACCATTTTATTGTCCCTCTCAGCATTTACACAACCAGTTACTTATAACATTACAGGAAAAGTAATTGATGCCGTTACAAAAGCTCCGATGCAGGCGGCATCTGTGTTTGCGCAGAATACAACAACAGGCACCGCCACCAATACTGATGGAAATTTTACACTCAGGCTACCCAATGGCGGATATGACCTGGTAATTACTTTTACCGGGTACCAAACGGTTAGCAGGCGAATTACTACTGCCGATGCCGATGATAAGAATATAGTGATTGAACTAAAGCAAAAAGAAAGTGCGATGGAAGATGTGGTGGTAAAAGCAAGTAATGAGGTAAAGGACGGATGGGAAAAATATGGTCAATTTTTTCTTGATAATTTTATTGGCAAAACAGAAAATAGTAAAGGATGTACCATTACCAATAAGGAAGTATTGAAATTTTATTTTTATAAAAAACGAAACCGTTTAAAAGTATTGGCCACAGCACCGGTTGAAATGGAAAACCTGGCACTGGGATATAAATTAAAATACACACTTGATTCATTTATTCATGAATACGGCACGCAGGCGGGCATATATACCGGCTATCCGCTATTTGAAGAAATGCAACCAAAAGACAGCATACAAAAAACAACCTGGCAGGTAAATCGTTTAAAAGCTTACAAAGGCTCCATGCTTCATTTTATGCGCAGTGTTTACAATAAATCTTTAAAAGAAGAGGGTTTCGAAATACAGTATGTTGCAAAAAGCAATGACAAGGAAACAGCGATACGGTTGAGTGATTTTTACCGTGCGCTCAATTACAGTAAAGACGACAGCACCCAGGTAGTTGATATAGTTCCCAATCAGCCGGATATAGCAGTGCTGTATAGCAATGAAGAACCCGATCCCGGTTATTCGGCGCAGAATGAGGATACAACGAAAAATTTTGAACTTTCAGTAATAACCATTGCTGCAAATGAATCAATAGGGATCGAACAAAATGGCTATTATTTCGATCAGAATGACATCACGATAACCGGTTACTGGATATGGGATAAAATGGGGGATATGGTACCGTATGATTATTATCCCCCGGAGCCTTAAAGGCAGGTTCGGGAGGAGTATTGTGTTTAGGATCAGTCAAATAGTTGAAAGTGTGATAAAGCGTCATTTGTTATTTGTGGGTTTGCTTTTATCTATGTCTTAAAGTTTCAGGCAGTTTCCGCCTACCATCATTTTAGTCAAAGAAGTCCCAAAAAATCCACTCATTTACTGACCCATTAGCGTCAAGACCGGCGGCGCCAGATTATGATTGTTTAGTTACTGCCAACTAAAGATAGTGCTGATAGTGCGCTATTTTTATAACAGCAATCTGAACCGTTGCCGGGTTATGTATTCAGAAATGAAGATAATGACTTTTTCTGCTGCCGGCAAGTTACTATAGCCACAGTATGCTCCCAATGGAGGCTATTGAATATTGAACTATTTGAATACCTCCCCGCTGGTTAGGGACAATGGAGCAAAACATGGTCTTAGAATACCTCCACTTGGGCAACGTCATTTGGTTAAGAATTAAAATCATCTTTCGCATTTCGGCGGAATTCATCTAAAGGTTTTATTATCCACGGGATTCATATCCACGGGTTTCACCCATGGCTAATCACATTCAACCCCTTCGGGGTTTTAAAATGTATCTTAATTAACAGGACGCCCGTTCCGTTCAGGCTGGTTTCTAAGTTGAATTCTTAACAAAATCACATTGCCCCTGCTGATTAAATCCTGAAGGTTGCGAATTGTAAAAACATGTTACATAAAAGGCTCTTAAAACTCTAAAGGCGCTGAATGTGAATATCCACGGGTGAAACCCGTAGGTAATAAAACAGGTGATATTATTTCTTAACTATATGAACTCCCCTTTAGGGCTTGCGGTCGGTTTTTTTCATCACCTTTTCCCACAACTCTGGTATTCTTTTTATCCATACCAGTTCTCTTTTTGCTAAGCCGGCTTCCTGTGCGGGTGAGCCCCAGTAAGTTTTATTGGCTTCCAGGTCACTGCCTACGCCCGTTCGGGCCAATAGTACGGCATTTTCACCAATGGTGAGCACCTTGTTTACTACCACCTGCCCCCATATAGTTACACCATTTTTTATGGTTACATAACCAGCAATAGCCACGTGTGCGGCAAATAAACAATTTTTTCCTATCACTGTATCATGCCCAATATGTATTGTATTATCGAATTTGGTACCCCGGCCAATCACCGTGTCACTACTCACACCCCTGTCGATGGTACAGCCTGCCCCGATCTCCACGAAATCTTCGATGACTACCCTGCCGCAACTGGGCATTTTTTTATACCAGTTTTCCCTGTCTTTTTTAGTGTTATAATAAAATGCATCACTGCCGATTACGGTGCCGGGTTGTATCACCACGTGATCACCGATGATGCAATTATCCATGATCGTTACATTGGGAAAGATGGTACAATTTTTACCGATCTGTACATGATGACCAATAAATGTATTTGGATAAATAAAACTCCCTTCGCCAATCACCACACTGTCGCTGATTTGTTTTGAAGATGGCGTGAACGGTCTGAAATGATCGACGATTTTACAATATGCTTCAAACGGATCGTCAACAAGCAATAATGATTTGCCATCGGGAAAATCTGTTCTTTTATTGATGATGATAAATGTAGCGGCGCTGTTAATACACTTGTCATAATATTTTGGATGATCTACAAAAACCAAATCACCGGCTTCAACTTTATGCAATTCGTTGATGCCGGTTGCATCGCCTTTGTTGTTGCCGATCAATTCAGCATTGATCAATTCAGCGATCCAAATAATAGAAACAGGTGCAGGAAATTGCATACAATATTTTTTTTACAAAGGTACAGTGCTTTGCTTTTAGTAACCGGACAAACAAATATGGTCTGAAACCGGTAGAATCGCTGCTGCCTGTAATTTTTTTATGCACTTTTTTTATGCAACGAAAAACACGAAATACTGGACCGAAAAATGAAGGGGGATTACTTCGGTGGTAGTTTTATTTTTGCAGAACTATGATGAAATAAAAAGTTGATTCCCCTGGAATACCAGTAAAATCAATACTTTCATTGAATAATAAAAATGTTGTCCATTATTTTTTTTGAATTGATACAGTGATTACAACAAATAATAACAGGTCGCAGCCACCTCCATACAACACCCTTATCCACAACATAAATTGAAATGTGAATAAAATTCTGAAAAATATTTTTTTAGATAGCAGAATTTCTTTTTAATATTGTATATGGAAATTCGATTTCCAGGTACTTACTAACCCATTAATTGTCAAGCCCGGCTTCGAAATGCCGGGCTTGATGATTTTAGAGATGCAAGGGTAGCTTCATTCCCTCAGTAACTTTGAACAAGTTCATTCACCAGTTAATTTATTTCTATTGGAATATTACTGTATCATTTATAAGCCCTTCAATGTTTTATCACAGTTCACATCCGGTGAAGGAAAACAAACACTTAAAGATTTCTTTGATGTGCCTGTCGATGTTTATCCCGTGGGACGGCTGGATCATGACAGTGAGGGATTATTGATTCTTACCAACGATAAAAAAATGAATCACGAGTTATTAAGTCCGGCATTTGAACATTCCAGGGAATATTGGGTGCAGGTGGATGGTGAAATTACAGGTGAAGCATTGCATGATCTGCAAAAGGGTGTTGATATCACAGTAGATGGAAAGCTATACCGGACAAAGAAATGTAATGCGAATGTTTTTAAAACGACCCCGGCTGTACCCGCAAGGAATCCACCGATCCGCTTTCGCAAAAATATCCCTACCAGTTGGGTGAAAATGATACTCGCCGAAGGCAAAAACAGGCAGGTAAGAAAGATGACGGCAGCAGTAGGTTTCCCAACGCTAAGGCTTATAAGATATAGAATAGAAAAATGTACGATAGAAAGTCTTCAACCGGGCGAAATGCGCATTTTAACGAGGGGCGAAATGTATCATTTCCTGTTTCCAGGCAGAAATGATATGCATAAAACAAAAGATTGACATTTTTTCGGCTACCTTGTAGAAAATTAAATATCTTATTACAAAAATAACAACTGAATAATGCTAAGATCCATGACCGGCTTCGGTAGAGCCGAACAAACCGTAAATGACAAAACCTTCCTGGTGGAAGTAAAGGCACTCAATGGAAAACAGTTTGAAATGCAATTGCGCTTGCCACCGTTGCTGCGTCCATACGAATTTGATATTAGAAATATTTTGCAGGAACAATTGGTACGGGGCACCATTGATTGTGTGATCACCATTAAGCAAAACGGCACCTCCAAACCCGTCAACATTAATACGGATTTAATAAAGGCGTACTATCACCAGATCGAAACATTGGCCGGGGAATTAAATATAGATACCAATTCTGTTTTAAGTGCATTGCTTCGCTTGCCGGAAGTAGTTACACCTACCAATGATGTGCTCAACGATAATGATTTTGAAGAATTTAAGAAAGTATTGCTGATAGCACTTGCTGAATTAAATAAACACAGGGAAGAGGAAGGCGCCAGCCTGGAAAATGATCTTATCAAGCGCATCAATAATATCAATGCGCAGGAAGAATCGATTGTTCAACTGGAACCAAACCGTATGAAAAGGATAAGGGAAGAAATTGTCCAATTACTGGAACAGCACGTGGGCAAAGAAAATTATGATGGCAACCGTTTGGAACAGGAGTTGATCTATTACATTGAAAAAATTGATATACACGAAGAACAGGTACGTTTAAAACAACACTGCGAATATTTCAGGTCGCTGCTTGATAACGGGGATGATGCGAAAGGAAAGAAACTGTCTTTTATCATACAGGAAATTGGCAGGGAAATAAACACTACAGGTAGCAAAGCATATGATGCCGATATACAAAAATGCGTTGTAACCATGAAGGACGAATTGGAGAAGGCGAAGGAACAGGTGCTGAATGTATTGTAGAAAACTATGCGCCTTTGCCTGTTCCACATCAGCATAACATCCGCCCGGAATATTCGTTAACAGCCGCGAATACACGATTTTTTTTATAAAAATTATCTTTATTCGTGTTAATTAGTGCGTTCGGGGCAATTAAAAAACTTACATGGTAAGAACTCAAATCATGTTTAGACAGTTTCTGAGAAATATAACATTTATTTCTGCGTTAATGGGTGCAATCCGTGGCTAACAAATCAATCCCCGGATTCAAAAAACTGTTTTTATTTTTGTAAAAATTATTTTGTGAGGATCAATTCATATAAATCACCTTTTATTGTCCTTTTGGCTGCCACCTTGGGGCTGGGTGCCTGTTCTAAGATCGATGTTTTTGAAAAAAATATTGCCGTGCCCGGCCACCTGTGGCAATATAGTCTTCAACCGGTTTTTGATTTTACCATCAGCGATACGGGATCACTCTATAACCTGTATGTGGTATTGCGCCATACAGACGCTTACCGTTATTATAATATCTGGCTAAATATTGGTTCACAGGCTCCCACAGATACAATACGGTATCAACGGTTTGAACTGCAGTTGGGAACAGATGCCGCCGGATGGGAAGGTACCGGGATGGATGATATTTGGGAGATTCGTAAATCTATTTTGGGGCCGTTTAAATTTAACAGGACGGGTAGCTATAAATTTTCAGTTGCGCAGGTAATGAGAGAAAATCCGTTACCGGAAATAATAAGCGTGGGAGTAAGGGTAGAGAAAATAAAGTGATGAATAATGAGTGATGTGTAATGCGTGAAGTGCACCCACCTCATCAATCATTACTCATTCTTCATTACTCCTCTTATCACTCATCATTCATCACCGATGCCATTCTCTTTTTATAAAACAAAACATTTACGGTTTATTTTTCTTGTGTACTGGGTACTGCTATCCTATATCATAGCAGCATTGGTATGGTGGTTCATTGCATTAAATCAGCAGAACAGTCAAATGGCGGCATTTGAATTATCGCAGTTAAAGTCTAATGATCCGCAATACAACAGCCGGTTAGAGAAAATAAATGACATTGAGAAAAGGAAAACTGCTCAGTACATTGGTGAGGGAACTATTTTTTTATTACTCATTTTATCGGGCGCTGTTTTTATATACCGGGCAGTAAGACGGCAGTTTAAGTCGGGCCAGCAACAGCAAAATTTTATGATGGCCATTACCCATGAATTAAAAACCCCTATTGCTGTCACGAAGCTTAATTTGGAAACACTGCAAAAAAGAAAATTAGATGATAGCCAGCGACAGCGGCTGATTCAAAATACCATACAGGAGGCAAACCGGTTAAATGCACTGTGCAATAATATGCTACTGGCATCGCAAATAGAGGCCGGGGCTCATCACATCGCCAAAGAAGAAATAAGTCTCACTGATTTGGTAAATGATTGCGCGAATGATTTTATGATACGTTATCCCCAAAGGATCTTCAATAAAGAAGTAGACGGTAATATTGATATAAATGGAGACATGCTGATGTTGCAAATGGCAGTTAATAATTTAATTGATAACGCCATCAAATATTCGGCTAAAGAATCTGTTGTTACAATTATACTTCAACAGCAAGGCAACTCTATTACGCTGAAAGTAAAAGATGAAGGAAAGGGTATTGATGCGGCAGAAAAGAAAAAGGTGTTTGATAAATTTTACAGGATTGGTAATAAAGCAACAAAAGGAGCCAAAGGCACAGGCCTGGGATTATTTCTTACTAAAAAAATTGCGGAGCAACACCTTGCAAATATTTTTGTAACCGATAATGTGCCGACAGGAAGTATTTTTACAATCGTATTTATTAATTAATATTTAATAATTAATAATTAATAATGTTTTCAATTCGAGTACCCTTTATTTTTACGCAAGCATGATGATTGTATGTATTAAATAATCGATATTACTTTTCATTCAAGGTTTTCATTTTACAAAAAGTTCACATTGTAGCTTCAATTCAAAATATGTTCCTTAGTCAAAGGGTTCCGGATTTGAAAAAATTATTCATTATTCATTATTCATTATCAATTATCAATTATTAATTTATGAAAAAGATTTCTATTTTATTGGTAGAAGATGAAGAAAACCTGCAGGAAGCATTAAAGCTGAACCTTGAGCTGGAAGATTACGAAGTGACCAGTGCATACGATGGGGTAGAAGCTTTAAAAGCGGTACAACAGGAGCATTTTGACCTGATGATACTGGATGTAATGCTTCCGGAACTGGATGGTATAAGTGTAATTGAAAGTATTCGCCTGCAAAATAATGACATGCCCATATTGATATTAAGCGCCCGTAACAGCAGTGCAGACAGGGTATTGGGTTTAAAAAAAGGCGCTGATGATTACCTGACCAAACCCTTTAACCTGGAAGAATTATTACTAAGGGTAAATAAACTGGTAGAAAAAAGCCACCGGCTGTCAATGAGAAAGCCACTGGAACAGATCTATCATTTTGGTAACAACCAGGTAGATTTCAAAGCGCTTGAATGTATAACCAAGGAAGGCGAAAAAATTACCCTCACCAGGAAAGAGATCATGCTGTTAAAACTGCTGATCGAAAATAAAAATGAAGTGGTAACCAGGGAAAAGATCTTACAGGCAGTATGGGGTTACAATGTGTATCCTACCACCCGTACCATCGATAATTTTATTTTAAGCTTTCGTAAATATTTTGAGGATGATAGCCGTAATCCCAAATATTTTCATTCGGTACGGGGGATAGGATATAGATTTACGGAGTTGTAGTGTTGTGTGTATAGTATTATTATTGCACGAATCATTAATGTGTTGCCCTATGATTAATTAATGGATTAAATTTCTAACACCTTTTCAGTTATTTTATTTTCACCTCGCTGTTGCATTCAGCGTATGTACAATGGCATCCGCGCTGTTGTACATGTCCTGCATTTTATCTTCCGCGGCAAATGGTGTGTATAACTGCCATTCAATATCATCCAGCAATTGCTGAATTTGCAGGGTCGTATACACCGCTATCCCATTCTTATCCGCTTCCTCCGCTATTCTTTTTTTATTGATCGTTGCCAATGGAATCTGGAGCTTATTCGCTAAAAATATCCTTAACTCATTGTTGAGTGCCTCATAAAATCCGCGGGTATCCCGGCCAACCAGCCTTTCTTCCGTTAAGATTAACGGGTTAACCGGTATTTCAGTAATTGTATTTACCCCTTCATCTATAGTATCAGCCTCCGTTTTTTTTGGTACAGTAGCGGGTACATGTTTTTTATTTTCCTTCCGCATCCAGATAAACAATCCTGTTAGTATTAATATCGAAAGGGGGATCACTATTAACCAACGATTGGTGAACAAGGTATCAAAGAACTGTTCCTTGCCGGTTCTAACGATATCTCCATTTGTGGCAACCGGCTTTTTGCCAATGCCACTTGTAACTACAACGGACAACGGTTTTGTGCTTACCGTTTTATACCTGTTTTCCTTTACGTCAAAAAAGCTAAAAGCAATTGCAGGTATATTATAGCGGCCCGGTTTTGCTACGGTAAATGGATATTCAAAAACTTTTGTTCCGCTTACCGGTACCACGAGTTTATTCAGTTGTTCTTTTGCCCGCCCTTCATAGGGCTCTATCCCATCGGGCCAGGCAATATCCGGTGCAACGATGAGTGTCATATTGCCCGCTCCTGAAATAGCAATACGTAATTTTCCCGCATCATCTGTTGTAAAGTTATTTTTTTCGAGTGCATCTTCTATGGTAAAATTTCCAACGGCGCCTTTAAATAAAGGAGACTTATCCTTTTGCGGTAATGGCTTTACAATAATTAACGCGGGTTTGCTTTGCAGGGTTACTTTTTCATCCTGTATGCCTTCCGGCGGTATCGACGTTTGTGTAAAATCGCGGAACATATCGTCTATGTCATTCCTTTGCCTGTTGACATATTCTTCTTTTATAAAATGTATATTGTTTTCCACTTCAGCGCTTTCTAATTCTACGGGGCCATCCTGCAATGGATACAATTGCGATTTCCGGAGTGTATAAACATTGTACTCCCGCCCGTTTAATTTTTCGATCGAATAATAAGTATTTCCAGGCGGCAAAAGGTCAATTACAGAGAAGCCATTAAAAGATGGATTTTTAGTAATACTGCTTTCTGATTTTAATCTTGTATACAATTTATAAGTAACGATCACCGGCTCGCCAACATAACATGAGTGCTGGCTTACCTCTACTTTTATAAAAATATTTTTATTGATCTTTTCTCCTACGTTTTCCCCCTTCTTTATAATAAAATCATTAAAAGATGATTGCACCACCGGTTGGCGAAAAAGTGATAAGCCTCCAAATCCTGAACCAGCATTGTTTTGGTTATTGCCCGATGAATTTTTAGTCACCTCCAGGGTGACGAAATTACTTTTCAAAGTTTTACCATCCGCTTTTGCAAGAGCGCCCGCAATGGTAAATTTGCCGGTTGACTTTGGCCTTATGAAATAGGTGATGCCGATATATTGCCTGGTAACGCCATTGTTGCTTTCCATGCCACTCTCCTGGTTGGGGCCGCTTACAATAATAAAATCTTTTAAAGATGGTGGGTTGATCTGGCCTACCTGCCGGGCATTTTCTATCATTAACCTCAGCTCTGCAGTTTCGTTTTTGCCAATCGAACCCGGCGAAATTGTAGCCGTAAAACTGGCTTGAGCCCATAAATTATATTGGCATACAATTACCAGGAGTACAAAAAGGATGGATGTTTTTTTTAATTGCAGTACCATAATGATAGTTGCAAAAATAAATGATAGTTATGCGATGGTGAAATAAATGAGTGTTAATAATGTTGATCGTTGCTGGTAGATCGTTGGTCGTTCATAGCGCCAACGACCAACGATCTACCAACAACGGTCAACTACTACAAATCTCCCAGCAAAGGACGCATGATGATATCCTCAACAACGGCCTGCGGCGATAATTTACTTGCAGCAAGGATCATAACGGCAATATCGCCTGCTTCCATGATCCGTTGGGATGAATTATCAAAATCACCCCAGGAGCCGGTCATTACCGCACCCGGGTAAACACCCATTACTTTTATATGATATGGCTTTAACTCCTCACGCAGGTTTTTATCAAAACCCATCAATGCAAATTTGGTGATACTATAACTGCCGCCATTGGTATAAGCATGCAATGAAGCGATGGAACAGATATTTACAATAAGCCCCTGTTTTGATTTAATCATTGCTGGCACAAGGGTCCTGGTAAGATGATATGCGCTGTATACATTAGTTTCCATCATTTTTTCCAGCAATCCCTCTTCTTCATCATAAATGCTGCCTGGGGTAAATATTCCTGCATTATTCACGAGCACATCCACTTTTCCGGAAACGGTATGTTTGAGCCCGTCCAATACCCAGGTTCCAAAAGATTTTGCATCTTCTTTAACAGACAAATCAAAAGCTTTTGCTTTTATAAGACTTGCAGGATTGCTGGTCTGTAATTCTGCTACTGTATTGTAGAGGTTTATTTCATTTCTTGCGCATAAAAACAATTCAGCGCCTTCTGCCGCAAAGGCAGCAGCAATGGCCCTGCCAATCCCTTTTGAAGCCCCCGTGATGATAATATTCATTTTCAAAAGTTGAGTTGATTTTGCTTATTCCATAGCAAGGCCATATGATTTGTGCTTTAATTGCTTATTTACCTGATTCAGTTTTAATAATCCCGTCGATCCATAAGTTTAACTGCTTCACTCATCTTAACCATTAGAGGTAAATAAGAGCCAGGTGAAAACCCGCGTATGCTGGCATTTTTTCAAATCCTGCAAGACAAAGATTATCAATTATCAATTTTCAATTATCAATTATCCTTGCCCTACTTTTGCGTTTTAATTTTTCAGAAATTATGTCTAAAAAATATAAACATCTCTTTTTTGATTTAGACCACACCCTGTGGGATTTTGATGCCAACGCAAAAATAACGCTTACAGAAATGTATTCTTTTTTTAATTTGGAAACAATCGGCGTAAAGCCTTTTGAAGTTTTTTACAGGCACTATTTACACCATAACGAAATTTTATGGGATCGCTATCACAAAGGCTTTATCACTGCCGATGAGCTAAAATGGAGACGCATGTGGCGCACCTTGCTGGAGTTTAAAATTGGTAATGAAAAACTGGCAAGGGATATCAGCGAAAAGTTTCTGGAAATGCTGCCTACCAGGAAATTATTGTTTCCGCATACTATTGAAATACTCGATTACCTGACCGAAAAAAACTACAGGTTGCACATGATCACGAACGGTTTTGAAAAGGTACAGTGGAGCAAATTGACCAACAGCGGTTTGGGGGGTTATTTCAAAAACGTGATCACATCGGAAGCCAGTAACAGCCTGAAGCCGGGTAAGGAAATTTTTAATTTCGCTCTGCAGAAGGCTGGTGCTGCTTTAGCAGACAGCATTATGCTGGGGGATAATTTAGATGCCGATATACAAGGCGCAATGAACGCAGGGATGGATACCGTTTTTGTGAACCATATCAATACCACTACCTCACTGCAACCTACTTATATCATTACGCATTTGAAAGAACTGGAAAATATATTTTGATGTATGATGCCTGATCCGATTGTTATGTGATTCAGAATGCCCGCCCCGATACCGTGGTCGGACGAGGCCTGATTGATTTACCCTGAATGATGACCTCTTTTATCTGTTACCCGGGATGATAAATTAAAAAACCTTCCCAATTTGAGAAGGTGTTTTAATAAAGGCAAAATAAAATCAGATTTTAGCTGTTTTAGATTTGTCTTTTTTGGATGATTTTTCGCATTTGGCAGAGCAGGTCTTCCCTTTAGCGCCTTTATTTTTCTTTTTTCCATTGTCGGCAAAAGTTACCCCTGTAACCAATAACGCGGCGGTTGCTAATAAAAATATTTTTTTCATACGCTTCAATTTTTTGTATTATTAATCAATGTGAAAATAAGGACTAATTCGCATTTGGCAAAACCCTGGTTGTTAAAATTTTCATGAACGGGCCAAAGCTGATATTTATAAAATTGCTATCTATAACGGATTCGATTTCAGCAGAAGATTCATTACCTGAAAAAAATCACACATCAAAATCAGGCATTTAAAGTAGCTATTACCGTTACACCACCCTGTACAGCCTGGTTTAATGCCACATTAATTTTTGTACCCACCGGTAATAAAAGGTCAACCCGGCTGCCGAATTTAATAAACCCCATTTCCCCTGTTTGACTCACCTGCTGGCCTACCTGTAAATAATTAATAATGCGTTTTGCCATGGCGCCCGCAATCTGCTTAACCAGAATTTCTATATTCCCTTTTTTGATCACCACCGAATGACGTTCATTATCAGTAGACGATTTCGGGTGCCAGGCCACCAGGTATTTTCCTTTGTGGTATTGGTTATATACTACTACCCCATCAATAGGGTTCCTGTTTACGTGCACATTGGCAGGACTCATAAAAATTGAAACCTGTATACGTTTGTCATGAAAATATTCGGGGTCAGTCACTTCCTCGATTACCACCACCTTTCCATCAGCGGGCGCCACAATTACATTGTCATTGAGGGTGAGTGCACGGTTGGGTATGCGAAAAAAAGAGATCAGGAATAGTAACATAGCAAGGGTGATGAAAAAAATGATCCAGGCCAGTGCAGGTAAGGAAGCGCTAAAAAAATAAAAAAAAATTAAATTCAAAGCACCGAATATCAAAGTGCCTATAGCGATGCTTTTATAACCCTCTCTGTGAATTGTCATGCTTTAAATTGAAGCGCAAATATAGGCCTCCTGTCGCAGGCTGCAAGCCAATTGGCTACAGAAATAATTTAATATACAGCCAAACAAACGGAGTGGCTACCAATAAAGAATCAAACCGGTCCAGGAATCCGCCGTGGCCGGGCATGATAGAACCGCTGTCTTTAATACCGGCCATACGTTTAAGCTTACTTTCCAACAGGTCGCCCACGGTGCCAAAAACGGCACAGATGGCGGGAATTATAAAATAGGCATGTTTTTGAGTAAATGGATGAAAAAAATGCTCCGCCAGCAGCGGGAAAATATAACCAATGGCCAAAATGCATAATATAATACCGCCGATAGTTCCTTCCCATGTTTTCTTTGGAGATATTTTTGAAAAGGGTGTTTTACCAATAAACGACCCCACCAGGTAAGCCATGGTATCATTTACCCAGATGCTGAAAATAATTACGATGGGAATGGTATTGCGAAATCCGATCGCTATTGGATCATTATGCATATAACCTTCGGTATTACTAAAGCCGGTTGCCATTTCTGTCAGCATACAAATGGGCATGGTTATGTAAAACAGGCCCAATAGGGAATATATTAAATATTTTTCACCATAGATTTTCTTCAACAGTTTAATAAACTCGTGCCAGCAACCAAAATGCACGAGTGTAAACAATGCCAGGAAGCTCCATTTATTCCATAATAACCCGGCCAGCATTACGGCCACAAAGATCAAAGCAGTTAAGGCACGGGTTTTAAAGGTTTCAATATTTATTGCCATTCAGTTAATGTTATCGACTGATCTTTTCATCCGGTGAGTCACCCTTTAGGGGTGGCCCACCGGATGAAAAGATCAATCACGAATTAGTATTGGGTTGTTTTATCAGCCGTTGCAGGGTCATTTAAAAACGGATTATTATGGTATTCCACGCCAGGTATGGGTAATTCGGCTCCTGGCATGTCAATTTCCTTTTTACTCACTTTTTCAAACAATATAAATAAAACATAAACAACTGTAATGCTTGCCAACCCTATCCATAACGGAAAGTGATCATCCATTTTTGAGGGATCCATTTTTTGTCCTGTTTTTGTTGCGGCATACATATAGGTTATCGCAATGGCATTATTAAAGAAATGGCCAATTATGTTAAGCCAGATATTCCCGGTACGGTAATATATCCAGCCCAGTACAAAGCCAAGTGCGAAACGACTTAAAAAGCCAAGATAAGAAAAATGAAAAGCGCTAAAAATGATGGCGGTAACCAGGATCGCAAGCACGGGCATTTTAAACCACCGGGATAATAAATTTTGAATTCCACCCCTGAACAAGGTTTCCTCAAATACTGCGGGCAAAAAAGCGATCACGATCACAGAAATTAAATAATCCAAAAAACCATTCATTCTCGCTATTACTGCCACCTGTTCGTTATAGGCATCTTCGGCGGCCTTAAATTTCAACAGGGTCGCTTTCGACCAGGGCAGCATTTCTGTTAAATCCTGTAAACTGCTTACCATGGGGAGTGCAGCCAGCATGATCAATACTACTATGGCCGCGGAGCCTGCATTAAATTTTTTAAATCCTAAATGAACAAATGGTTTTTTATGGCAAAGCCAGGCATAGAAAACGGTGGGCAAAAAAAACAGGAACAAGGTTGAAATAAATTGCATCCACCTTATTACAGCAGCATTTTCGGGTTTTAATATATTATCCATTAACTGTGTTGAGGAAGCACCTTTCAAGTCTCCCAGGTTTACTTTCCCCAACAGTGGAATAAGGCTGGCAACCCCCCCTATAATCAATCCCACACCGGCAAATGCAGTAAGAATGCCCAGCTGACCCCAGTAATTAAAACGTTTAGTTGCTAAATGCGCCATAGTGTTTGCTTATAAGTGCGTAAATTTACAGCCAAAAAAGTATATAAAGTTTACGGTTTGCAGTTTACATTCTTCTGTTACTAAATTAGGCGTAAGACGAAAGATTTAAGGTGTATGGGTATTAAAACGGCAACAGTAAGTATAAATGGGTTGGTGGTTTTTTGTTTTCTGTTATTAAAATTACAATACTTACCATCAGCGCCAGTACTTATTAATATTTATAATCGAATAGGTTATTGTTATTGTTTTGCTACATTAGCGAAGAAATCGCTCCACGCAAATCAAAAACCGAAAACCGAAACACCAGGGTGACGGATTCAAAATAACCGAAAACTAAAAACAGTAAACCGAAAACAGTAAACCGGACAAATAAACATGCCTTCCATCGGAAACATACAACTTCCTGAATTTCCCCTGCTGCTTGCTCCCATGGAGGATGTAAGCGATCCGCCGTTTAGGGCCGTGTGCAAAGACAAGGGCGCCGATCTTATGTACACTGAATTTATCAGCAGTGAAGGTTTGATCAGGGATGCCATTAAAAGCCGTAAAAAGCTGGATATTTTCGATTATGAAAAACCGGTAGGCATCCAGATCTTTGGAGGCGATGAAGAAAGTTTATCGCTGGCCGCAAAAATTGTAGACGTTACAAACCCCGACCTCCTGGATATTAACTTTGGCTGCCCGGTAAAAAAAGTGGCTATGAAGGGCGCAGGGGCAGGTGTGTTAAAGGATATTGACCTGATGGTAAGGTTAACCTCCGCGGTGGTAAAATCAACTTCTTTACCGGTTACCGTTAAAACCCGTCTTGGATGGGATGACAATACCCGGAATATTGAAGAAGTAGCGGAGCGCTTACAGGATGTTGGCATCAGGGCCCTTGCCATCCACGGGCGCACCCGTACACAGATGTACAAGGGCGCTGCAGACTGGGAACTGATTGGCAAGGTTAAAAACAATCCGCGAATTACCATACCTATATTTGGTAACGGGGATATTGACAGTCCGCAGAAAGCACTGGAATATAAAGACCGTTACGGAATCGATGGCATCATGATCGGCAGGGCCGCGATCGGCTACCCCTGGATATTTGATGAGATAAAGCATTTTATGAACACGGGTGAGCATCTGCCCCCGCCCACGATCGAAGACCGGGTAGAGGTTTGTAAAAAGCATTTACATAAATCATATGAATGGAAAGGGCCGGTAGTTGGGATATTTGAAATGCGCCGGCATTACGCCAATTATCTAAAGGGGTTGCCCGGGATCAAAGAATACCGCTTTCAGCTGGTTACATTGAAAACAGTAGAAGAAATTGATGCCGTACTGGATGAGATTGTAGATAGATATGCCGGCTACGAGTTTGAAAAAGTGCCGATCGAACTGATCAATTATCATGAAAAATGCCCCGTTTAATAGCGCCTTTCCGGCCCGACTCAATTTTTTTTTTGGCTTTGCCACGAATGCAGGAATTTTCACGAATAAGGAAAATTTTTTATAAAAAATTCGTCGCGCCGCGGAGGGATAAAAAATGGCAGCTTTAACCACCATAATAGTATCATTCAAACTGTTTTTTAGCCGGCTTCTTAAATTCCTATTTTTATTTTTTTGCAATTAAATTTAAAGAATTCTTTAAATTAGGCTTAAGCAACGGGCGTGTTTAATTTTAAAATCACATTGTAGTAACTTTAAATAAAAAATGGAAAAGAAGGGCCTTCTTTTTATTCCTGATATCAGTGGCTTTACACGGTTTGTAAATGAAATGGAGATTGAGCATAGCCGGCTTATCATACAGGAATTACTGGAGATATTGATCAATGCAAACCATATAGGTCTTGAAATCTCCGAAATTGAAGGGGATGCCATCCTTTTTTACAAATTCGGTGAATCACCGGATCTGAAAGAATTGTACAAACAGGTAGAAAAAATGTTTTGTGCCTTTCACCGTAATATTATTGCCTACGATAACCGGCGTTTTTGTCAATGCAGGGGTTGTACCTCGGCAATCGATCTTACATTGAAGGTAATTACACATTATGGCGAATTCACCGGCTATCATGTAAAGGATTTTAATAAGCTGATCGGGAAAGATATCATTGTTGCACATCAACTCCTGAAAAATGACATCGGGCACCACGAATATTGGCTGGTAACAAAAAGCCTGGTACAGAACACCCCGCCCGTTGATCTTGAGCAGTGGCTGAATTGGGATAGCAGTGTGAAACAAACAGAGAGCGGCGAAATACCTTTTCATTACACTGCGTTAGGGGAGCTTAAAAATGAAATTCCACCGGAGCCGCTTCTTCAACCGGAACTGGAAAAAAAAGTAAAAATGATAACTGTTTCCAAAGAGTATGAAACGGATGTCATTACTTTATTTCACGCAACCGGCGATTTTAATTTCCGAAGCCGCTGGCAGGAAGGTGTAAAAGCGGTAGAGGAAGTGAGTCATTTTTTGCCGCGTGTGGGAACACGTTGCCGCTGTATATTTGATAACGGGCAAGTTACTATTTACGCCAGTAGCTACTGTTATCATCCTGATAGAATTGAATTCAGTGAAACCGACGAAATGAAAAAAAGCTCAACGCTCTATCTCCTTGAAAAAACCGGTGACAATAAAACAAGGCTTACACTTGATTTTTATCTGAAAAAAAATATTGCCAGGCAAGCTATATTTAAGTTGGGAAAACAGAAGAAAATGGAAGCTGCCATTCACAAATCATTATTAAATCTTGAAGGATTCGTAAAAGAAATTGCAATACCGGCTGAAGCCTTGTAATGTTGTGAGAGGATCTTTTATTTTGCGCAGTTGCTAACTTTGTAAAACGCCTTATTTTTAAATATAGGCTACCATGTCAATCTTATACTTGAATAAATTTAGTCAACGAAACACAGAATTAATATATTAGTTTAGTTCAATTCAGTCAATTTACTATTTGATAATTTTTTGAATTAATCATTTTCATAACACCTGCATTGCTAAAAAGTTTTCCGGCAGCATGAACATGACATGGTTTATTTTTAAGCTGTTTAGGATACGAAGCGGCAAAGATTTCATTATTATATATCTCTCCATTATTTATGGCACCCTCAAATAAATTTTCAAGCATGTTTAATGGAATATTAATAAAGGAACCAGTACCCACCTGGATCCTAAAACCTTTTGTCTTTGCATAATTACCACATTCATACAGCGGAACCTGGTTTACAATTTTGAAATGAGCTTTAGGATCAAGGTGTAAACCCTGTACTATATTATTGATAAGTAATTCACGAGCATTTGTCCATTTCATATTGCTTTTATTTTCTTTTTAGTTAGTGTCTGCAAGAAAACTCTGTACTTGAGACCTGATAAGCGTGCTAAATGAATTTTCTTTTCGAATTTTTTCTTTTTGTATGTTAGCTCTTTTAAATTCATCGCTTTCGCCTCCCCAGCCGGCGGGGCTGCGTAACTGCAACGCCGCTGCCTT